>JAMWBP010000003.1 GCA_023819365.1 Candidatus Omnitrophota bacterium | reverse complement strand
AGTACAGCGCGCTGCACCTTTATAAGATGCATATCCATCTCATCTGGAAGTGGTCTTTCTCCTTCTACCTTTTTTGAAAAATAGGAAGAGATTGCAAAGTCATACCTTGATGTATGTCTGAAGACCTCCATTGCACACTTTAAAGAAAACTCCTCACTCACACAGTTATTGTTTTTCTCCATCTCCTCCATAAACTCTTTATACATCTCTGGCTTAACAAGGACACAGACATATTTGTAGTTTTTTGAAGCAGCACGTATCATTGTAGGACCACCTATATCTATGTTTTCAATTATCTCCTCATCTGATGCACCTCGTTTCAGTGTTGCCTCAAAAGGATAGAGGTTACATACAATAAGGTCTATAGGCAAAAGGTTGTTTTCCTTCATCTGTTTCTGGTGTTCTTTGTTATCTCTTATAGAAAGAAGTCCGCCGTAGATTCTCGGATGGAGTGTTTTAACTCTTCCATCAAGGATTTCAGGGAAACCTGTAAACTCAGAGACATCCATTACCTTTATGCCGTTTTCCCTGAGTGTTTTTGCTGTTCCACCTGTAGATAGAATCTCCACCCCTTTTTCACTTAAAAACCTTGCCAGTTCCACAATACCGCTTTTGTCAGACACACTCACTATCGCCCGCCTTATCTCAATCATTTTTTCTCCTCCTATCTTTACTAGATACTGAAAACTCTGATTATTTTTTTAGCATTTATACCACGAATAATACAGTGAATTTTACCGCTACACTACATTTTATCTAATATTATACACCAGCCACATTAAAAGTGTACTTGTCAGTACTGCTGATATTGTAAATGGGAACCCAATTTTTACAAACTCCATGAAAGACACTTTATAACCGCTTTTTTTTAAAATCCCTATACCTACAACATTACAACTTGCTCCTACTGGTGTAATATTCCCTCCAATACAGGTTCCAAGCAAGAGTCCAAAAAGAAACAGATACGGATTAAGGGAAAGACGCTGGCAGAGTATCTGTATCCCTGAAATCATTGCCATTGTATAAGGGATATTGTCAACAAAAGAAGAGACAAAAACAGAACCCCAGACAATAATGTTGTAAAGGGCAAAAGGAGAATCCCCTCCTATCTTCTGTAAAAATAAAGCAATATCTTCAATAAAACCTGCTTTTTTGAGTACCCCGACAAGGATAAAAATACCTATAAGGATGAAGAAACTCTCCCAGTCAATATGTTTAAGTTCAAACTTTTCTTCCCTTTCCTTTATAAAAAACCATACAAGTCCAAGAGAGGCATAAAAAAGACATATTATAGCAGGTAGGTGCCTGAACCCATTACTGAAAAAAGAACTGATAGCAAGAGAACAGAGCATAAAAGTAATAAGGATAAGTGGCACAAATGATTTTATCTTTTTTCTTTCTGGTAATGGCTCCATCGTTCCTTTCTCTTTCCTGAAAAAAAGATATAATATAAAAAAACTTACTATTGCACCTATCTGGACAAAGAAGAATATACCTGGTTTACCTGCTGACAGAGAAAGTTTTGCAGAAGGCATATAAAAGAAATCGTTAAAGTTCATATCTGCTTCCATCGCAAGGATAATACTCGGGCTGTCACCAACCATTGTTGCACATCCCTGAAGATTACTTGAAACAGCCATACCTGTAATAAGGCCAACAGGATTGACATTATGCCTTTTAGCCAGTTCAAGTGCAACGGGTGCCATTATCATAATTGTTGCCACATTCTCCACCACAGAGGATATTAGCCCTGTTATGATGCAAATAAAAAGATATACAAACCATACAGGATGTTTTTTTTCAGCAAGAACACCCACCACATAAGCAGGAATCCCGGAGAAGACAAAAAGAAAGGAAAGAATACTTGTGCCGAGGAAAATACTCAAAACATTATAATTAAGCAGATATGGAATATCCGCAATGCTTATAGAGTTGGTCAGTAAGAAAATAACAACAGCGCCATATATAAAATACAGTGCCTTTTCCCTTCTTATAACTATTCCTGCATAAGCAATAAAAAATACCAACAATGTTGAGATTTCTTTCATCAGAAATTCCACTTTTCATAAAGATATTCCGGTATTTCTTCAAGGAAAAGCGACTTCTTCCCTGTAAAGGTTCTGTAAAAATCCCTCGTAAAATATGTAATATAGAGGTCTTCTTTTGCCCTGGTAATTGCAACATAGAAAACCCTTCTTTCTTCTTCAAGTGCCTGAATATCCTTACAAGAGGAAGGATGGGGAAAGTGTTTATCTGAAACACCTATAATGAAGACAATCTTCCATTCAAGTCCCTTTGCCTGATGTATTGTGGAAAGCACCAGTGGAGAAGATTTTTCTGGATGTTCTCCCTTTGAGTATTCCTGGAGAGATGCCTCGGATATAAAATCAGCAAGAGTTGAATAGGTAGAGGCAATCTCTTTCAACATCTCTATATCCTGGTATCTATCATCTGCGTCTTTATACTTTTTAGGAAGATATTCAGTATATCCTGAATCCATTATAAGTTTAATTCCTTCCGGTATATTTTTTACATCCTGTATCTTTTTAAGAAGAGATAAAAGTGCTCTTAATCTACTTGATGCCTTTATATTAAGTTTCTCTTTTTCTATCACTTCTATAATTTCATTTATGCTATTTATAACCGAGATATAAGGCATCAATCTATTTACCGTCCCGCTTCCTATACCTTCTGTGTGTGTAAATATCCTTCTCCATGCTATCTCGTCCTTAACATTCTCTATCACCCTGAAATATGCCATAATGTCCTTTATATGTGCCTGCTCAAAAAACCTTAATCCACCTCTTATAATATAAGGTATTTTTAATTTAGAAAGATATATCTCAAGTTCTGCTGCCTGGTATCTTGACCTGAAAAGGATACCAATATCCTTTGGAGAAATGCCACTATTGAGTAGTTGAGCCACACGTTGAGAAACAAAAAGTGCCTCATCTTTTGGACTGTAACATTTAACTACAACGGGCTTTACTCCTGTCTCCCTTACACTTTTGAGTGTCTTTGGATATTTCACATAGTTATTGGCTATGCTTTTGTTGGCAAAGTCAAGAATCTGTGGAGTGCTTCTATAATTTATATCAAGATAGAATACTTTTGCTCCAGGGTATATTCTGGTGAACTCCATAATATTGTTGACTGTCGCTCCCCTGAAAGAATAAATACTCTGGGCATCATCTCCTACCACCATTATATTTCTGTTAACCTTGGCAAGTTGATAGAGTATAAGTGATTGTAGTTTGTTTGTATCATGATACTCATCTACAAGTATATATCTGAAGTTTCGTGATATCTTTTCTCCTGTACTTTCATTCTTAAGAAGTTTATAGCAGAAAAGAAGCAGGTCGTCATAGTCCATAAGGTTAAGTTTTCTCTTTGTCTTCTGGTAGTTATTCCATATTGTTTCAAGCCGGTGTATAAAGGAAGAATAGGCAGGAAATCTTGTATTGACAACATCTTTAAGTCCCTCAGCAGTATTGACAGACAAACTGAATATCTTTTTTATATCAGCAGGATTAGGAAATCCTTCCATAGTATTTATCTCTCCTACAATTTTCTTAAGGACTGATATGGTATCTTCCTCATCTATAATGGTATAGGTTGGATGGATACTCAAAACCTGCCCGTATCTTCTCAACAGTACATTTGCTATATGATGGAAGGTCCCAGACCATAACCCGGAGGGATATGAACCGAGTTGCCTCTCCACCCTTGTTATCATCTCTCTCGCTGCTTTATTGGTAAATGTGACAAGAAGTATTGATGATGGTGGAATACCTTTTTCAATCAACCAGCATACCCTGTATACAAGAACCCTTGTCTTCCCTGAACCAGGTCCTGCGAGAATAAGACAAGGCCCTTCTGCTTCTTTTACAATACAAAATTGCTCTTCATTCAATACCTTTTCGTAATCAATGCCCTCAGAAAGTTTTAGATGTGTCATTACCTTGCCCCTATAGTGAGATATAGAGTTGCCATCCTTACTGCAATGCCGTTTGTAACCTGCTCCAGTATAAGGGATCTGTCCCTTTCAGCAATATCTGATTTTATCTCTATACCCCTGTTCATTGGTCCAGGATGCATAATAAATCCATGATTTTTTAGTATCTTTTTATACCTTTCTTCATCAATACCATAATAATTGCTGTATTCTTTAAGAGATGTAAGAAAATTTTCTTTCTGCCTTTCTCTCTGTAATCTTAAAAGATAAACCACATCTGCATCTTCTAATGCCTCATCAAGGCAATATGTAATTTTTGCTCCCATCTTTTCTATCTCACAAGGCACAATTGTTGGTGGACCACAAACACATACATAAGCACCTAACTTTGTAAATCCCCAGATATTTGATCTTGCAACACGACTATGAAGTATATCTCCTATAATAGCAATCTTTAAACCTTTTATCTTTCCTAGTTTCTCTCTTACAGTAAAAAGGTCAAGCAATGCCTGAGTAGGATGTTCATGACAACCATCGCCTGCATTTATAACTGATGCAGAAACATTCTCTGCTATAATCTGTGGTGCCCCTGCTATGGAATGTCTTACAATAAAACAGTCCACCTTCATTGCCTCTATATTTTTTGCAGTATCTACTATGGTCTCTCCTTTAGATACGCTCGATGTGGATACATCAAAACTCAAAACATCGGCAGAAAGCCGTTTTGCTGCAAGTTCAAATGATGTCCTTGTGCGGGTACTCGGCTCAAAAAAAAGGTTCACCACAGTTTTCCCCCTTAAAGGTGGGACCTTCTTAACACTGCGAGTACTTATCTCTTTAAAAGAAACCGCCATATCAAGGATTGTCTCTATCTCATCCTTTGTAAGGTCCTCAAGTCCTATCAAATCCTTTCTTTTCCATTTCATTTTTTATCCACTAAAACAACCTCATCCACTCCATCTATCTCTTTTACCCTTACCTCCACCATTTCATTCTTCTTGGTTTTTATTGATTTACCAACAAAATCAGCACTTATAGGTAATTCCCTATACCCTCTGTCTATAAGGACAAAAAGTTTCACCAGTGCAGGTCTACCCATATCTGTAAGTGCATCAAGTGCAGCCCTTACAGTCCTTCCTGTAAATAACACATCATCGACAAGTAGAATTTTTTTATTGTCTATATCAAAAAGAACCTCTGTTTCAGAAATAACTGGATGTGCACCTACAGTGCTAAAATCATCCCTATAAAATGTAATATCAAGATATCCAATCGGTATATCCTTTACTCCCAGATATCTTTTTATTCTATCAGCAAGCACAGCCCCCCTTCTTTTTATACCCACAATTGCTATATTATCTATACCCATCTCTTTTTTAATACTTGTTGCTAACTCTTTAATAATATATTCCATTTCTCTGGCACTTATTATCTTTTTCATATGTTTATAATACCACACTTTTTATTGCTTCAGAAAAAATTTAAATTCCCTGTACCACCCTTCTAGCAAGCACAGAAGGTAGTCCTTTTTCCAATATCTTCTTCCTTGTAATCTCTACAGGATATTCTATACGATGAAGGGTAAAAAGATGCTTTTCTGTATCATATATAGAAACACAGGCGAAGGGAAAACCATCTCTTGGCTGTCCTGTGCTTCCTGTATTTATTATATATTTCCCCTCTCCTATCTCTATTTCCATCTTACCACTGAAGTCAGGATATATGAGGTCTATCTTGTTTTCTTTATTCTTATATACAACTGGAATATGGGTGTGTCCTATAAAACATATCTTCTTATTCAGCAGGGGAAATTCATTCATCGCATCTTTATCTCTGAGAATATACTTAAAAAGAGGGGATGAAATAGCAGCATGTACAAACATAATGTCTTCCAGTTCTGCTGTTTCTTTAAACTCTTTAATGCATTTCAGGGAATTTGAAGTAATCACCCTTGCTGTCCATTCAAGAGAGGTCCTTGCAATATCCTTAAAGGCAGTATAATTCCCTGTGATAATACCTTGTTCATGGTTTCCTTTAAGTATAAGATTTGCCTTTGTCTTAACAATCCCAATGCAATCTTCAGGGTCAGGTCCATAGCCAACTGTATCCCCTAAAACAGCAAGAAAATCAATTCGACCATTAAGAAAAAGAAGGGTTGAATTGAGGGCTTCAAGATTTCCATGTACATCAGAGACAATACCTATTCTCATTAAGAGAATTTCTCCTGATAATCCAGATACAATGTTTCAAGGTCAAACTTCAGTTCTGCAGCACTCTGATATCTTTTGAATGGATCTTGATGTGTTGCCTTCACAATTATTGAATATATATCTTCTCTACCTTCCAACTTATCTTTCAGAAACTCATCCAGTAAGACCCCGATAGAATATATATCACTTCTTTTATCACTTATACCCCTGGTTCTCTCTGGTGCCATATATCCTTCTGTGCCACCCCTGTAGAAATTTTTTCTTCCAAACCATCTGGAGAGTTTTTCAGCATAACCAAAGTCAGTGAGCTTTAAAATATTTAATGCCTTACCTATAATAATATTTTCTGGCTTTATATCATTATGTATAATCCCTCTTTTATGTATATAGTCCACTGTCTCTGCAAGGTCAATAAATAATCTTATAAGGGTCCCTGCTGGGATGTTTATTGTCTGGGAAGCCATCCTCAAACTTACTCCATTCACATATTCCATAAAGATAGCGACGAGATGTTCTTTCCTACCAATCCCGTAGACCTTTACTATATTGTTATGTCTCAAACCTGCCTGAATTTTTGCTTCTCTTATAAACTGTTGTATCTGGGATGGCTGGTTTCTGTATGGATGTAGAACCTTTATTGCCACTATATTGCCGTATCTACCATTGCCACTACATCTATAAACAGTGGATGTTGCTCCCTGCCATATCTTCTCTTCCACTTTGTAGCCGTTAAATACATCTCCTGTGAGTTTTACTACATACTCTGCCTTTTCCCTCATAATATCTCTTTCAGCAGGGGCAATATTATGGCAATAAAATTTCCCCTGCCTTTTTATTATATCATTTTTCTGGTCTTTCTAACAAATTTTTCCGGATGTGTCAATTAATCGTGAGAGGACTGAAGGAAGAAGGTAGGGTGGATATTAAAAAGAGTGTCTATTAGATAACTTCACACCTGTTACCAGAGGAACCGGCTCAGCCAATTTAAATGAAGGGTCTGTAGAACGTGCCCAGAGTGTAATTTTTATGAAAGAGACCTTATCTCTGTCAGATTGAGAGGTTATAGGTTGAGGTATCTCATTTCCCATCAGGTCAAGATATCTGAAACTTGACCTGTAAGGAATATCTGTGATGACTGCTACTTTTTCATCTATGTTAAGGGTTATTGATACTGGTGTACTCCCTGTCCAGTTTACTACTATATTTCCGGAAGAGTTTATATTCACATCCATTGTATCTGTCCCATTTTTAAGGGAGATATAAGTGTCATACTGAGTAACATCATTCAGTCCTGTTGAATGAATAATTCCCCAGTGCGCCTTATCTCCATAGGTGAGTATATCCATAATCTGGGAAAGTGCCTGCTGGACTTCATTGTTTACCACCACTATTTTTCTTATCTTTGCGGCTCTTGTATATAGATATGTTACAAGCCCAAAAGCAACAACCACTATAGCCATTGCAACCATCAATTCTACAAGGGTAAAACCATTCTTTTTTCTCATTGCCATCCATCCCTTGAAATTAAAATACTGTCATTAAGTATAAGTGCTTTATCCCTTTTTCTTAAAACATATACATCTACCCTGTGGCTCATTGTCCTGTCTGTATCCGACTGTGTAGCATCTGAAAGAAAACCACCACTCCCATCATATCTGAAGTTGTATCGCTTTACAATATACTTATCTTGCATCTCTTCTGGTGTCCAGTCGTTCCCATCATTTACCGGGTCAACCTCATCAGGGCTTTTATAAGTAGAAGGGGAAGAAGCAGGTATAACAATCCTATCTCCAAACCTTGTCTGTCTATCATAATATACTGGAGGGAACTCTATATTTTTAACATCCTCTATTGTATATTGTGCCAGTGCATTTGCCACAAGTATATCATTCGCCTTATCAATAATATTAAGATTTGCAGCCATTATAAGCAGGACAGTTCCTATAACAACCGCTATAAGAAATATTGATACCACCAGTTCCAGTATTGTAAAGCCCTTTTTCATCTTATCATCCCCTTTTCCTCTCCTCTCTGGGGAGAGGGATAGGGTGAGGGTTTTTTACCATCTTATCTGCCAACTACCAGGCACAGGAACATATCTCCTTCTGCCCC
Source organism: Candidatus Omnitrophota bacterium (assembly GCA_023819365.1). Taxonomy (GTDB): domain Bacteria; phylum Ratteibacteria; class UBA8468; order B48-G9; family JAFGKM01; genus JAAYXZ01. The sequence continues at coordinate 8,211 of JAMWBP010000003.1, read as the reverse complement.
AGAAAAACCCTTTATATACCCTTGAATTTTCCAGATACGGCTTGGGGTCATAGATAATAGAGGTATTTCTGCCTATTTGTAATGTATCTCCGGCAACAAGTATACCTGTAATGGTCTGGGTGTTATCATTCAGAGTTATATTCCTGTAAGAATACATACTTCCCCTGAAATTAAAATTGTTTGCATTTATTGCTACATTCGCACTATTACCACAATAATTCACAATTGCAAACTGAGAAGGAGGATCAGAAGGATAGTTTATCGTAAAAGGACTTCCTATTGTTATAGTTCCATTTGCAGCAACTACTGCAATTCCAGATCTCTGGTTTTCCCCAAGAACGATATTAGTAGGACCAGATATATTTATCGTTCCGGCACTCCCTGAAGAACTGTTATGTATATATACTGCAGCATCATAGTCAGAGTTTGTTGAATTTATGGTCCCACCTGAGATAGTAATTGTATGAGATACAGAAGATGTATTATAACAGACAGCACTTCCATTTATAGTTCCACTACTGATTGTAATACTTCCATTTGAAAGCACACTCCCATTTATAGTTCCACCACTTACTGTAATATCTCCAGTTGCAGAGGCACTTCCATTGATAGTCCCTCCACTGATTGTAATAGTACTACTTGAAATCACATCTCCACCTATAGAGCCCCCATTTACTGTAATATCCTTGTTACATTTTACTTTTCCGGTGATATTATTATTCAGTGTCAGTGCTACTTCTTTAACAGCAAGGTCTCCAGTTATTGTAATTCCGGATGCTATTGTCAAAGAAGCACCTGTCATATCCAGACAGAAGTTAGAACTTGTAGTAGTGTTTATATTTTTATCTATTGACAAATTCTTTGTTGCTGCTATTTTAAAATATCTATCAATGGTAACATTCCCCGCATTATTTGGAATTTGGGCATTCGCCTGAACAAGAATTGTTCTGCCCCCTGAGTTAAAATCTTCGGGGTTGGTATTACTGTTGTCTCTTCCAAAAAGATATGTTGAGCCACTCCAGTAGACACCGGGGGCAGGGTCAGGAGTATCGTTAACACTAATACCCCCTGGATATGTACTATTTATTAGCATACCTGTCTCAGTATATGTATCATCATATACACCAGGGTCAGAAGGGAGATTAAGGTTAACAGTAAAAGTGGCTACAGATGTTTCAAAGTGGACCATATCTGATAAGTTAATAATTGTCTCTGTCCAGGTGGCTTCTGTCAGTCCAGAGGGTTTATTTGTAATACTTTCGCTCATTACATTCCCTTTAATTGATATATTTGATGGCGGAGTACCACTAAATTGGAGATTTTTTGCATATATTGTATGTTTGTTGAATGCCTCAGGGATACCACTTGTCTCGGAGTTAAGTGTATCATTAAGTTTTGCATATCCTTTAATATTTACTGATACCTCTGCTGTCCTTCCCCTGTATGTTCCGGTTGATATAATCTTTGTTTCACAGGAAGTATCTAACATTAATGTTGCCTTTGCTCCGGAGGGAAAACCAGCAAGTACTATATCTTCTGATGGAGTGTTAAAAGCCGGATATTGCCCTGTGTCATACCGGCTATAATTCATACGATAGAGTACTTCTTGTATACCTGCCTGAGCCACCTGGAGTGCTATTGTTTTGTCTTTGTAAAAGTGGGCTCTTCTTATTGCAGTTGTGGAGGAGATAACTACAGCAAGGATAAGGGCGGCAAAGATAATTATCATAACAAGCACCATTATCATTGCCACGCCATCTCTTCTGCCTTTGTTTTTCATCCTTCCTCCATATTATTCTACCATAAAGGTCCTTTTAATGCAATATAACGCACGCATAACCATCACACACTCTCTCCTACCCCTCACCCTAACCCTCTCCCCGCACAGCGTGGAGAGGGGAATAAAGACAAAGGATTATATAATCACCATATCTTCAAGACGGATACCACCTTCACCCGGGATATATATGCCCGGCTCTACAGTAAATACGCACCCCTCTTTAATTTCATCTTTGCTTTCAGGGGCAAGAACAGGCACCTCATGGACATCTATACCTACACCATGTCCAAGTCCATGTATAAAGTATCTGTCAAGACCTTTCTTCTTCAAAAGACCAACAGCATAACTATGGACTTCTCCGCCCGTCTTACCGGGTCTTATAAACTCCATTACCTTTTGCTGAACATCCTGGAGTGTCTTATATATATCTTTAAACTTTTTATTATTGCGTCCCGGAAAAAATGTCTTTGTAAGGTCGCTCTTATATCCATTATAGTCAACTCCAGCATCTATTATCAGCGGCTTTCCTATTTCTATTTTTTTCTTTCTATTCTTATGGTGTGGATAGGCAGAGTGGATACCTGATGCAACGATGGGTTCAAACGCCTCTCTTCTGCCCCCATATCTTCTGATAAGATGGTGTATTTGCCCTGCAATAACTGTCTCTTCCATTCCAATTTTTATCTCTTTCTCAATTTTTTTGAATACCTTCCTGTTAATTTCCAGTGCTTTCTTTATAAGTTTTATCTCATAATTTTCCTTAATCATCCTCATCTTTTTCACAAAATCAGGCACAGGAATAAGTTTATTCTCTTTTGAAAGGGAAGTATAACTGGAGAATACCCATTCGTTATCTATAAAACCAATTTTTTTATACCTTTTCAGAAATTTTTTGAATTCCTCATCTTTATAGACATATATCTCTACTTCAAATGTGATGAGGTCCCCAATTTCACTGTAGTAAAGTGCAGGTGTAAAGAGACACGTATCCTTGCTGTCTATAACTAAAATACCTTCTATTTCAAGAAGTCCTGTAAGGTAAAAAATATTGGAAGGGTTTTTTATAAGAAGGGCAGGGATACCCTTTTTCTCTATGAAATCCCTTACTCTTTCTATTCTTTTCTTATAGTCCATTGTTGTGCGATAAACCTGCCCACCAAATTTTTAGTGGTGGGTCGCACCGCTACTTATATAAAAAATGGAGGAGTGCCTTCTGACAGTGTAGACGGTTTTCTGCCTGCTGGTAGACAATGGAGTTTTGGCTGTCTATTACATCATCTGTTACCTCCCAGCCCCTGTGTGCAGGGAGACAGTGCATAAACAAGAATCCATCCTTTGCCTGTGAAATCAATTTCTCATTCACCTGATACCTTTGAAAAATATCCCTTCTCTTATCTGCCTCTTTCTCATCTCCCATACTTACCCATGTATCTGTATATATAACATCTGCTTCTGGAATAAACTTAAATGGGTCTGTGTCTATCTTTAAAAGTTCTTTATTTTTAACAAGAGAAAGGACTTCTTTTGATGGTTGATATCCCTCTGGTGAAGCAACCATAATATTAACCCCGAGTATATCCGCTAAAATTATAAGGGAATTACAAACATTGTTGCCATCACCTATATAAAAAACTTTTATTCCTTCAAGAGTCCCCTTTACCTCATACATTGTAAAGTAGTCGGTCAGTGCCTGACAGGGATGTAAAATGTCTGTAAGGGCATTTATAACAGGAAAGGTTGACCACCTTGCATACTCTTCTACCTCTTCCTGTTTATATGTCCTTATCACAAGCCCATCAAGGTATCTTGAAAGGACACAAGCAGTATCCTTTACTGTCTCTCCTCTTGATGTCTGGATTGTGTCTCCTGAAAGATAAAGTGCTCTCCCACCAAGTTCCTCTATAGCAAGTTGGAAAGATATCCGTGTCCTTGTTGATGGCTTGTTAAAGATAAGTCCTATGGTTTTATTTTTAAGTATTGAAGCAAAGAGCCCTTTTTTACGTGATGCCTTATACTTTTTTGTAAGGTCAAATATCTTATAAATATCACCTTCTGTAAGTTCTGTCCCTTTTAGAAAGTCCTTCTTCATTTTCTTGCTCCAAGGCACCTGTCAAGTATTTCCATTCCTTCATCTATTTCATTCTCATTTACTGTAATGGCAGGCATAATCCGTATTATGTTGCCCTGCGTGCAGTTTATAAGTAGTCCCTGCTCAGCACATAGGTTTACAAGCCAGTTCCCTTCACCGTCCAATTCCATAGCCAGCATAAGTCCCAGTCCTTTTACTTTTTTCACCAGAGGATGTTTTTCTTTCAAAGCAAGTAGTTTCTGATAAAGATAATTACCCATCACATTCACATTTTCCAGAAGATTATCTTTTTCTATAGTTTCTATTACAGCAAGAGATGCGGCACAGGCAAGAGGACTTCCCCCAAAGGTAGAGGCATGGGTTCCGGGGACCATAAGGTCTGCCACCTCCTTTTTTGCTATCATCGCACCTATAGGGAATCCTCCTCCTAATGTTTTAGCAAGTGTCATAATGTCAGGGACTATATCAAAATTCTGGTATGCAAACAACTTTCCAGTCCTACCAAATCCTGTTTGGACCTCATCAAACATAAGAAGTATATCTTTTTCATTACATAGGTCTCTTACATCCTTGAGATATTCCTTTTCAGCAACATTTATACCGCCTTCTCCCTGAACCGGCTCTATAATAATACCTGCTGTTTCTCCATCTACTGCGGACTTTAGCGCCTCAAAGTTATTAAAAGGGACTGAAGAAAAACCAGCAGGTAATGGTTCAAATGGTTTGCTATACTTTGCCTGACCTGTCATTGTTACTGTTGCAAGTGTCCTTCCATGGAAGGAGTTTTCCATAGAGATAATTTTATATCTACCTTTTTTTTTCCCATATAGCCGTGTAAGTTTTATTGCCCCTTCATTTGCTTCGGCACCGCTGTTACAGAAAAATACCTTACCACCAAATGAGATTTCAGAAAGTTTTTTTGCAAGTAGTCCCTGCCAGGGATGGTAGTGGTTGTTGGCTATATGAATAAGTTGGTCTGCCTGTTTTTTTATCGCCTCTACTATAGCAGGATGGCAATGTCCAAGTCCTGATACAGCCCAGCCAGGAAAGAAATCAAGATATTTTTTCCCATCTATATCCCATAGATAACTTCCTTTCCCTTTAACAAATACAATACCACTTCTTGTGTAAGACCCGATCACATAATTATTGTAGTTTTCCAATACCTCTTCTTTTTCCTTTCTCATTTTTCCTATGCAAGTATTTCTGTTCCTATACCTAATTCTGTAAAGACCTCAAGAATAATAGAGTTAGGGATACTTCCACTTATTATATGGACCTTTTTCACTCCTTTTTTGATAGCAGTAATCCCTGCTTTAACCTTCGGCAACATCCCACCCTTTATAACATTCTGTTCTATTAACTCTTCTGCTTCATTGATATGTAAAGCAGATATCAGGGTGTCGGGATTCTCTGGATTTCTCATCACACCAGCAACATCAGTGATAAATATAAGTTTTTCTGCCTTAAGAGCTTCCGCTATAGCAAAAGCAACAGAATCCCCATTAACATTATATAAATACCCATCATCCCCTAATATCAAAGGAGACAGAACAAGAACTCTGTTTTTCTCCAATCTCCCATTTATATATTCTGAATTAACATTCTTAATCTGCCCTACAAAACCAAGGTCTATTACTTCTGCTCCTTTCTGATAGTGTATCTTCTGCGCAATAGCAAAGTTTTCATCGGGTGAAAGTTTATCTGCCTCAACATCCAACTTCTCTATTAGATTTTTTACTATTTTATCCCTCACTTCAAAAAGGACATTTTCTACTATCTCAAGGGTTTCTTTATCTGTTACCCTTAACCCATCTATAAAGACCGGCTTCTTACCTTTCTTTTCAATCTCTTCTGTTATAAAAGGTCCTCCTCCACATACAACAACAACCTTTATCCCTACTACCTCAAGGAACGCAATGCTTTTTATTATATTCTCTACTACATTTTCTATCCTCAATATACTGCCTCCTACCTTTACCACAAATATACTACCCTTATATTGCTTTATATAAGGATATGCTTCTATCAAGACATCTGCTTTTTTTGTTACTTCCTCTTCCACTTTCTCGCTCCTTTCTTAGATTATAAAATTATACTTTAGGCACAATACTTGATTTATTCTATCACAAATTTTGTTTTACAGGAAGGATATGCAGAATTTGAGAAAGATAGCCATCATTCCATTCTTATCTCTTTCCCATTCGGAGAGAGTGTTGGGTAAGGGAAATTTTCCATAAAATCCGTGGTATAATCAAAAAAAGTGTTGTCTACCTTATCCGGGTGGTTATTTGACGTGAAGATAAAATTATCCTAAAATAATATTGTGAAGAATAAAAAGGACTATAAAATGATGGATAAAAAAATAAAGATACTTATTACTGATTCTTTTGAGAAGGAAGGGATTGATATATTAAAAAATGCCGGGTTTGAGGTTAAGGAGACGGGCAAACTTTCTCCTGAGGAGTTGTGCGAAATTATAGGTGAATATGATGCTGTGATTGTGAGAAGTGCTACAAAGATAACCCGTGAGGTAATCCAAAAAGGAAAAAATCTAAAAATTATAGGACGTGCAGGTGTTGGATTAGACAATATTGATATAGAAGCATCTACTCACGCAGGCATTATTGTGATGAACGCCCCTGAAGGTAATACACTTTCTGTTGCTGAACATACAATAGGGATGCTCCTTGCGCTTGTAAGAAATATCCCTGCTGCAAACCATTCCCTTAAAAATGGCCAGTGGGAAAAAAAGAAATTTATGGGTTCGGAGGTCTATAACAAAACATTGGGTATCATAGGACTTGGCAGAATTGGAAGGTGTGTTGCTAAAATAGCAAGAAGTTTCGGAATGAAGATATTGGGATATGACCCTTATATTGATAAAGATGCTATAGAAGAAAGTGGAATAACAATAGTAAATTTTCCTGGACTTCTTAAACAGTCGGATTTTATTACACTTCACATCCCTCTTAATGATTCAACATATCACCTTATCGGGGAGAAAGAATTTGAATTAATGAAAGAAGGGGTATATGTCATCAACTGTTCGAGAGGTGGAATTATTGATGAGGAAGCGCTGGCAAAATATATCCAGAAGGGTAAGGTCAAAGGAGCTGCAATAGATGTCTTTGAAAAGGAACCTCCTGATCCAGATAATCCCCTCTTAAAATTGGAACAGGTTATCGTTACTCCTCACCTTGGAGCATCTACAAAAGAAGCGCAGATAAATGTTGCTCAACAGCTTGCATCACAGATAGTTCAAGCATTCACAACACAGGAGGTTCATAATGCAGTGAACCTACCATCTCTGGATAAAACATCTATGGATAAAATTAGGGGGTACCTTTCCTTAGGACAAAAACTCGGGATGTTTTTAAAACAGTTATCAGGAGGTAATCTTAAACAGGTTTGTATAACATACTCTGGGGAGATAACAAACTATGATCTTTCACTCTTAAGAGCGAATATTATCATAGGGTTGTTAAAAGATGAATTTGACAGGATAAATCTTGTAAATGCCGGACTAATTCTTAAAGAACGAGGTATAACCCTTTCAGAGGAAAGAGAAGAGAGTGGTGGAGAATTTACAAACTTAATAACGGTGAGTGTGAAAAACACAAATAAGGTATCTGCATCAGGGACTATTATAAAAAAGGGAGAGGAACGAATTGTTAAAATAGATGATTTCTCTGTGGATGCATCTCCTGAGGGTTATCTACTTATTTGTTATAATGAGGATAAACCAGGAATAATGGGGCATATAGGAACGATATTAGGTAAGAAAGGAGTTAACATTGCCTCTATGACCTTGGGTAGAGATAGAAAGGGTGGTAAAGCAATAACTGTTTTGAATCTTGACCAGGGGATAGATAAGGAGGTATTAAAAAAGATAGAGGAATTTCCGGCTATTCATTCCGTAAGACTTGTAAGGATATAAAAGAGAAATAAAAATGAATATAAGGTTTCCATATAGAAAAACCAAAAAGAAGAAATTTTTCTTACAAGTTTTTTCTTATCCTACAAAATGTCCTGCCGGATAATTCCTCTTTGATGGATAGGAATGTTTACAACCTGTCCACTATAGGAGGGAGGTGATTACCATTAACGAGGTCAATACAGTAAAACTTGTACTGCCATGGTTTATATTATGGGGATGTATCTCTCTGCTTATCGGCTATCTATGGAGAAAATTTGTTGCTGAAAGAACATTAAAGGCAGCCGAGAAAAGGGCAAAAGAAATTATACAGGAAGCGGAAAGCCTTGCCTTAAGTAAGAAACGAGAGATTGACCTTGAAGCCAAAGAATAGATTTACCGACGCAAGACATACTGTGAAATGTA
>JAMWBP010000159.1 GCA_023819365.1 Candidatus Omnitrophota bacterium | reverse complement strand
GCCAATCATCACCTGCCATTGGGGATTGGTTGTAAAATCACCATCCTCAAAGGAATCATTAATTTGTACCTCTATTGCACTACCTATTCCACACCAAAATAAAACCATAAGTAAAAACATACTTCTCCACCAATTATATTTACTTTTTTTCTTTTTTAACATAGGATATCCTCCTTTTTAATCTGGATTCCACATTCTGTCTTGATTTGTCAAAAACCCGTGAAGACTGACCCATTTTACCGAGCCATCCGCAAACAGGAAATTACCTCCATTGTTATGCCTGGGTGAAAACCTGTTGTATATGAATAGGGGCTCGTATTGTGAAGTATCCGGTACCCCATCCCCGTCGTTATCTATTGTAAAGTTATAACCTGGAACCGAAGGCGAAGGTATTACAAGGTCTAACCTATATGTCTCTCCAAGCAAAAAACAAGTAGGCTTTATTTTCTCCAATTTTTTTCCACCATCAACAGTACGGGTGAAGATCAATTTCTCAGGAGTAGATGAAGTCATTCCAATAGCTCTATGAGCGCCATAATGACTATATGGGTTTTTTCTTTCCGACGGACATGGCATAAAATTATATGGACTTTTGGTCCCGAAATGTTTATTAGGTTTACCTAAGTAGTAACCTATAAGAACCGACCAGTAAATATTCTCTGGCATTGACCAAGGAACAAGGAAACCATCATAATCCATAGCATACATATTTATGGCAAGCCCGGCCTGTTTCAAATTGTTCACACAAACAGCAGACCTTGCCCTTTCCCTTGCCTGTGATAGTGCTGGTAGCAACATAGCAGCAAGGATTGCTATGATTGCCACCACAACAAGCAACTCTATCAACGTAAAACCAAAACTTTTATTTTTCCTTTTCATTTTCTCCCCCTTTCTCTTCTCATTATTTCACTCTTTCCTTTCATCTTTTTAAATATATTTTATATTTAGTTGCGAAATGAAACTTTTCTTGACATAATTATAGCATAGTGGTATAATTTTGTCAAGTTAAGTAAAATTTTATTATGGGAATCAAAAGTATAAAAAACAAAGAGAAAATAGTAGAGGTGCTGGAAAAGAAGGGAGTTATCTCTGTATCTGAACTTGCACCAATTCTTAAGGTCTCTGAGTTTACAATCCGCAGGTATCTTGAGGAACTTGAAAAGGAAGGTATTCTTATAAGAACATATGGAGGGGCGGTAAAGAAAGATAATGGAATCTCTTCTGGCTTCTTTTTTGGGGAGAAGGCGAAGAAAAATATAAATGAGAAAAAGTTAATTGCAGAACTTGCCTTTTCTCTTATAAAAGATGGAGAAACCATCTTCTTAGATACAGGAACAACAACTTTGGAGATAGCACGGCTTCTTAAAAGAGGTGAAAAGAATCTTGTTGTAGCAACAAATTCATTTCCTGTGGTTTCAGAACTTTCTCAGGTATCTTATATAAAGGTATTTGTGATAGGGGGGTTTTTGCGAAATACACTGATGGACTTTGCAGGACCATTTTCTACTGAAGAGATAGGTATCCTAAGCTTTGACCAGGCATTTTTAGGTGCGGATGGTATATCTGCTGATAGAGGGCTTACAACGACAGATACAACGAGTGCAGAAATTGAAGAAGCAGTGATGGATAGAGCCAGAACTATAAATATCGTTGCGGACTTTTCAAAAATAGGTAGGGACTCACTCATCCCTTATGGCAGGATGAAGGAAAGGAAGAATATAAGGATTATTACTGACTTTCGTGCAAATAAAAAAGAATTGAAAAAGATACAAGATGCAGGGATTGAAGTAAAAATTGCTTATCCAATAGAAAAAGTTGGGAGAAAATAAAATTTTTCTGCAATATGAAAAACATCGTTTATGTGGAGATAGAATGATTTTAGTATTTGACAGCGGAACAACAAATACGAAGGCATTTTTGTTTGATGAAAAAGGGATACTTATTGCTTCTGCCAGCCATCCTACAAAGGTCATCCATCCAGCACCAGGGATGGTTGAGCAGAAAGCAGATTTCTGGTGGGATGCACTGGTAAAGACAACAGAGAATCTGCGCAGGTCTCCCCACTGGAAAAAAGAGAAGATATCTGCTGTATCTATTAGCAGCCAGGGTGGCACATTTGTCTTGCTTGACAAGAATTTTCTCCCTTTAAGACCGGGTATTACCTGGCTGGATAATAGAGCAGAATATATCTCAAAATATCTGAATAAAAGATATGGAAAGGAATACTTTTTCAGAAAGACGGGTCGCTATCTTGCTGGCTGGTCTCCCCCTTCTTTGTATCTCTACCTTAAAGAGAAAGAGCCACAAGTTATATCTGAAACAAAAAGGTTATCCTTTGTTGCGGACTATCTCAATTTTAAACTTACAGGCAACTTTTTCCTTGATATTACAAGTGCACAGATGACCTGTTTCTACAATATTGTAAAGGGTTGCTGGGATAAAGAGATACTTAATATAACAGGAATAAATGAAGAGTATCTGCCAGATGTTATTCCTTCTTACAAGGTTGGTGGAAAGGTATCAAAAGAGGCATCTGAAATTCTTGATATACCAGAAGGTATACCTGTTTTTGCAGGTGGTCATGACCAGTACTGTGCATCATTAGGAGCAGGTGCTGTAAATAAAGGGGACTGTCTTCTTTCCTGTGGAACTGCATGGGCACTGCTTTTAACTATTGAAGAACCTGTATTTATATCTGGTAGCGGATGGTTTCCAGGTAGGCACCTACTGGATGGAAAATTTGGACTTATGGCTGCAATGGGTAATGGTGGAGTTGTCCTTGACTGGATAAGAAAGAACTTAAGAATAAAAGAAACTGCCTGTGATGAAAAGGTTGAGGTTATACCTGATTTTTCAGAGAATAAGGGTATTATCAGGAATATAGGACTATCCACAACTGGTTCTGATATACTTATTGCAGGGAAGAAGGCATTGGCATTAGAAGTGAAAAGACGAATTAAAAAGATAAATGATAAGATAGAAATAAAAAGAATTTTGATGGTTGGTGGCGGAACAAAAGAGAAGATGCTTCCTGAGATGATAGAGAAATACACAGGTATAAAGGTTATAATACCGGAAATAACGGAATCCGCAGGTAAAGGCGCCTTTTTGCTAACAAAAGGAAAGGAAAAGTTGGATGGAATACTGGGCAGATATTGATATAAATAAAGTCCCGGATATTAAGGTTATTCCACCGGGTCCAAAATCACAGGAATATCACAAAAGGGCAAGCAGATATATGAAGGGATACTCCAGTCAGGTGCGTCTCTTCCCTGTTGTCTTTGAAA
>JAMWBP010000158.1 GCA_023819365.1 Candidatus Omnitrophota bacterium | reverse complement strand
ACAGAAACAATGGAAAAAAATAAGTAATATACCTCATTATATAGATTATATTTTAAAAACAGGCAGGGACTGGGAAGAATATAAAAAGAGGCTGCAACCAGACCCAAGGCGTATACCTGCTAATTTACAAAGAAAAATAGAACAGGCAGAGACCTCTCAATTGCCGATAGCCATAGAGACAGTTTCTCTTATGGGATGGATAAGAGACTGGATGGGTGTTGAGAATATGAGTTATCTTATGTACGATGAACCAGAAGTTTTTGCAGATATGATTGAGACATTGAGTAATCTCTCCTGTTGGGCGATTGACCAGATTATACCTAAAATGAAGACAAAGCCGGATATGGGATTTGGATGGGAAGATATTTGTAGTAAAAGTGGTCCTTTTGTTAGTCCTGCCATATTTAGAAAGTATGTTGCCCCCGGTTATTTAAAAATCCGGAATAAACTTGAGGAATATGGTGTGAAAATTCTTGGGGTTGATAGCGATGGAGATGTGAGTGCGCTTCTTAAACCTTGGCTTGATGCCGGAGTGAATTTAATATTTCCTCTGGAAGTAGGAACATGGAATGCAGATCCTGTAGAGGTGCGAAGAAAATATGGAAGAGAATTACGTATAATAGGTGGATTTAATAAACTTGTCCTTGAAAAGGGGAAAGGAGAAATAGATGCAGAGATAGGAAGGAGGATGCCTATAATGAAAGAAGGTGGTTTTATTCTTATGCCCGACCATCTTATTACCCCGGGTGTATCACTTGAAAACTATAGATATTATCTTGAAAAGGTAAGGAGGATAAGGTTATGAACTCACAGGAGATATTTGGTGCAGAGATTCAGTATTTCCGTTTTGACCCCGTTTACTGGGAAAAAATGATAAAGCAGTTTAAAGATGCCGGACTTAAGTGTGTGACAAGTTATGTACCCTGGAATACACATCTTATAGGGCTCCCTGATAAAAAACATCCAGCAGGTATCCTTGATTTTGAAGGAAAGACAAATCCAAGTTTGAATCTTCTAAAATTTCTTGAACTTATAGAGAAATACGAACTCAATCTAAATTTTAGATGTGGTCCATTTGTTTGTAATGAAATGGTATATGGTGGATATCCGCAATGGATAGTTATGGGGAATCCTGATATGATGGTGTGGGACTACCAGAATAGGCCAGCCCCGGGTTACTGGATAGCAAAAAAAGAAGGTTCTCAACCATCATATCTACATCCTGAATATCTGCAATGGTGCAGGAAATGGTTTGATGTAGTTGATAAAATTATAGTCCAGCATCTTAAAAGCAGAGGGGGATGTATTACAATGGTGAATCTTGACAATGAGGTAAGTTACATTGTACAGGATGGTTTCCTTTCTTCTGACTATAATCCTGTGAATGTCGCTCCAGAAGGTTACTACCATAAGTTTTTAGCAGAAAAATATAAAAAGGCATCCAATCTTCCTTATTCAAAAAAATATACGTGTATAGAAGATGTTGAACCTCCACGTTGCATTCCTGATAATTTAAAAGAAGATGTTGCTTATTACCTTGACTGGTGTGAATTCAAGGAATGGGTTATGTGTAAATATCTGAGCACTCTCAGGGAGTTCCATCAGAATAATGGTGTAGATGATATTATCTTTATGACCAATCTTAATCCTCATCTGCCAGAAGGGATACCCACCCGTATGCCTTCTTTTGAGAAAGCAGTAGCTGGAATTGTAGGATATGACTTTTATAGAGGAACATTTATGAGTTATTCTGGGTACCATTCTATGGCAAGGATATTGAAATTAATGAACTCCTCTCTCAAATACACTTACTCTGCAGAATTTATGAGCGGAACATGGCAGAAGGTCCTTACCACAAGGGTCTCATCAGACCATATGAGATTTATGGCAAGGTGTGCGCTGTCTCACGGATGTAAAGCAATATCCTGGTTTATGTTCCATGACAGGGATTGCTGGGGAGATGCACCTGTGAGTTCACATGGTCATCCTCGGGAAAATCTTTCTGTATTGAAGGAAACCCCCGAGATTCTTTTTAAAAAGATAAAGAACTGGGATGCTTTAAAACCACAATATGATGTCGGGATTATCTATGACCTTATACAGCATAAGCATACCTATATCGGTGATTCTTCACCATGTAATGACAATAATCTTTATATAGGAAAGCCATTTATAAGTAATATTCCAGCAGGAAAAGCTTCAAAGGAATATATTGGTTTGTTCAGGATTATTGAGGAATGCGGTTATCAGGCAGATGCCATTGATATTGTCCATTCTACAAAAGGATTAAAGAAATATCCTTTGTGTTTTCTCCCAGGGTCTCCTTTAATTGAAAGATGTGTAATTAAAGTACTTGAAGATTATGTTAAGGGTGGGGGTATTCTTGTATTAAGCGGTGGTCTTCCTGAAATAGATGAACAAGGATATCCTGTGAAATTTCTCTGGATGGAAAGGAGTAGAAAAAAGAAAGATGTAGATACTATTAAATATGGTAACGGAAAGATTATTATCCTGGGATATATTGCACAGGATGAGTGTGAGGAAGAAGACCTGGAAAGTATTAATTTAATTAAAAATATACTGAAAAAATATGTCGGAGAGCCCACTGTAAAGATAGACATATCAAAACCAGTTGAGTGGATTGACTGGAAAAAGGAAGGAGGTGGGCATACCATATACAGACAGCCAAGGAATTTAGGTTCTGCCATACTACATAAAAATAAAGAGGAAACAATTCTTTTTGTACTTAACCATTATCCTGAAGCAGTAAAGTTTATAATTCAATTAAAAGACAGGCAATACAAAAAATTAACTAATGTTGATACTGATGAAATTATATATCTTAAAAATGGAAAGGCGATACTGGATATAGATAGGAAAAGTGCAGCAATCTATTTAGTTAGTTAAAAAGGGGACGGTTCTATTTTCGGAATTTAAGATGCAATATAGTAAACTTTATCTATACCAGGTATAGAACCAAAAGAATATCTATATTACATACTTCTAACAAGGGGAAATAACCGTCAGGATGTTTTTAAGGATGTACAAAAACTATCAAAGACGAAGGAAGAGAAATAAATAGAATTTATTGATGGAATATTAAGAGAGAAAAACGGTATGAAAGGGGAGATGAATAGAAGGGTGATATATGGCAGCGAGGAGTTTATAGACAAGATGACTAATGAATATAAGATTGAGGCAGTAATCAGGTTAAAGGTAAGCCAAGGAAGGAACAAAAAATGAGTAGTAAAATAGAACCGCCCACTTTTTCTTATCTTAGATATATTAGGCAAGAGTTCATTA
>JAMWBP010000157.1 GCA_023819365.1 Candidatus Omnitrophota bacterium | reverse complement strand
CCTTCTTTCTTCAATAAATGAAATAAGTCGCCTTCTTTTACTATCAAGCCCCTCCAGTTCCTTCCAGTTTACCTTTACCCCTTTCAGTTCACATGCCTTTTTCAAAAGTTCAATGTTATCTCTTACAAACTTTGCAGAATACACTCTATTCCCCTTTTTCGGCGTTGGTCCTTATTCTATAGATATATTCCCCTTTCTTAATATATCCGTAGTTTTCCCTTAAAATCTTCTCTGCATAATAAGGGTCGCTCTTCATTGCATCTATTTTTTCCTGCAAATGTCTGTTTTCTTCCTGGAGTTTTATTATCTCCTGGTTATAATACTTCAACTGTCTGGAATATATAATAAGCGTCTTAATCCTCGGGATACTTATCAATATAAAACACAGGCATAATCCACCAACTAACCACTTCTTCCTGTTTCTCCTTCTCATTCTCTTATTTACAAATATATCTTCCGTAATATTCAGCGGACTCACCTAAGATATCTTCTATCCTGAGAAGTTGATTATATTTACACAGTCGTTCAGACCTGCTTAAAGAACCACTCTTAATCTGCCCTGCATTCACCCCTACTGCAAGGTCTGCTATGAATGAGTCCTCTGTCTCCCCGCTTCTGTGAGATATAACTGTGCGGTAGTTATTCCTCTGTGCCATCTCAATGGTTTCAAGTGTTTCCGTGAGTGTTCCTATCTGATTAACCTTTATAAGAATTGCATTGGCAATCCCTTTTTCTATCCCCTTTTTAAATATTTTAGGATTTGTCACAAATATATCGTCTCCAACAATCTGAATTTTATCTCCAAGTTTTTCTGTCATTGTTTTCCATCCATCCCAATCATTTTCTGCCAGCCCATCCTCTATAGAAAATACAGGATATTTTTTAACTATCTTCTCATAATAATCTATTAAGTCCCCCGAAGATACCTTTTTACCTTCAAAGTTATAAAATCCATTATCCCATAAAGAAGACGCAGCGGTATCAATCGCAATAGATATATCTTTTCCTGGAATATATCCAGCATCTTCTATGGATTTTATTATCAACTCTATCGCCTCTTCATTCTTACTTAAATTTGGTGCAAATCCACCTTCATCACCGACAGATGTACTGTAACCTTTTTCTTTAAGTGTCTTTTTCAAAACCTGAAATGTCTCTGCTACCATACGATAACCGTCACTAAAATTTTTTGCCCCTACGGGTGCTATCATAAACTCCTGAATGTCAAGGTTGTTATCCGCATGAAGCCCACCATTGATTACATTGCAAAGAGGGACAGGCATAACATTTGCCCTTATCCCGCCAAGATAGGCGTAAAGGGGAATCCCGAGTGCTTCTGCTGCTGCCCTTGCTACTGCTAAACTTACTCCTAAAATAGCATTGGCGCCCAACTTTGACTTGTTTTCAGTTCCATCAAGTTCTATAAGTTTCCTGTCTATTTCCCTCTGTCTAAATACATTCATCCCTGAAATTTCAGGCGAAATAACTTCATTTACATTCTTCACTGCTTTTTCCACTCCCTTCCCAAGAAATTTTTTCCCACCATCTCTTAACTCCAGCGCTTCTCTTTCTCCGGTTGAAGCACCTGAAGGAACTGCTGCCCTTCCTACTTCACCCCTTTCAAGATATACCTCAACTTCTATTGTGGGATTACCTCTTGAATCAAGAATCTGCCTTGCATATACATCTATTATCTCCATTCTTCCCCCTTTACAATTTTGTGGTACTGCCAAAAAATTTGGTATTTTGTAGCGGTGGCATTTATGCCACTAATTTCGTCGGATAAACCTGCCCGCCAAATCTGTAGCGGTCGCATTTATGCGACGAATCGTGCAATAAACCTGCCCGCCAAATATTTAGTGACGGGCCGCACCGCTACAATAACGTGCAATAAATTGCACCGCTACATTTGTGTGATAAATCACACCGCTACATTTTCATTTTTTATTCGACACAACCAATTTTGTTGTCAAATATTTTTTCAAACAAGTCAGATTATCAAATACTTTTATATCACTGTATCTTTCCAGTTCTTCTTTTGGCGAAGACCCTGTAGACACGATATATGTATCAATCCCTGCATTTTTACCTGTCAGATAGTCAATATCCATATCTCCTACGAAAAAACTTTGTTCTTTCTTTATATTGAAAATCTGTAATATCTTAAAAATCATTTCAGGGTCTGGCTTGGGTTTTTCCACATTGTCTGCTGTGTATATTATATCAAAATAGTCCTTTATATTCAACCTTTCAATCACAGGAATTATAGAAAAACTTGCTCTATTTGTAGCAACTGCTATATATACATTTTTCTTTTTAAGATATATTAACAATGCTTCTGCCCCTTCCATCAATTTTAGATTTCCATCAAGAAATCTTATGTGATTTTCCCTGTATAAAGAAATAAACGAAGCAATATCTTCTTCTTTTACAATTCTTTTAGCAAGGTCTTTATCTCCTCTACCTACAACCTTTTTAGTAGTCTCAAGAGAAACAGGAGGATATCCTAATTTTTCAAGACAATAATTAACAGTATCCCTTATTGCTTTATAGGCATCTATCAAGGTTCCATCAAGGTCAAATATAGCAATCTTCCTTTTCATTATGGCTATTAAATTACACTAAACCTTTTTGTATGTCAATTGTCTAAATAAGTGAAAGGGGGTGATAGAAATGAAAAAGAGTGTGATAATCCTGACAGGAGTTTTAACAATGTATCTAACAGGACTTGTATATGCTCAGCAAACACAGAACCAACCGAAACCAAGAGAGCGGCTTAGAGATGCTATGGAGATAAGGCGTGAGATGCGTGAGATAGAACGCCAGACAATAGAAAGTGATGCAGAATTACAGGGTATAATGGATAAAATAAGAGAGCTTCATATACAGTTAAGAGAAAAACTGGATGCAAAATTGGCAAATAATTCAGAATATCAGCAGTTAAAAAAACAACTGGAGGAGATACGTGAAGAGTGGAAAGAATGGGAACCAAGAAAACCTCTACATGAATCTGCACCTCTGCCAAAACTAAAGCCAGATATAAAAAGACAAAGGTGAAGTAAAAAGATACCCACCAAATAAAAAAGGGATGAGACTAACTTCTCATCCCTTTTCTCTTTTCTTATCCCCCCTGCTTAATAGTTGCTGACCTCCGCCCCATTTTTGAGACAGTTTATAATGAGATGGTGGGAATGAAAGAAGAGGACTAACAGATTCACTTGTTGACCGGATAATCCATATCATACAAAGGGCTCTCATCTTCACAATCTAAGATACTTAAACTTCTTGAGGATGAAGATTCAAGGTTTAAGCGTATTATTGCTGAA
>JAMWBP010000156.1 GCA_023819365.1 Candidatus Omnitrophota bacterium | reverse complement strand
GTGGCTTTACATCCAGAGCAATCCTTATTATCTCTTCAGAAAGAGCCATTTCAAGATTAAATCGTGTCTTTACAACCTGTTTAAGTAGATATACATCTCTGTCCTGGATATGTCTTCTATCTTCCCTTAAGTGGCATACAATAGAATCACAGCCAGCAAGTTCGCAGATATATGCTGCATATAGAGGATCAGGATTTTGACTCTGTCTTGCCTGTCTTAATGTTGCTATATGGTCTATATTCACACCTAATTTCATTTTTCCTCTCCAACTAAATCTTTTAGATTCTGTATTAGTAATAAATTCTCTCTTTCTGTACCTATAGTAATTCTTACATACTCAGGACCAACTCCAAACATCCCTCTTATAATTATACCCCTTTCTTCCAGTTTTTTTACAACTGCAGGAGCACTAGGAATTCTGCACAGAATAAAGTTTGCATATGTAGGGATATATTTTATCCCTAAGGCATTAAAAGCAGAATATAGATAATTCTTGCCACTGATATTGTTTTCAAAAGAGCGTTTAACATATTCCTGATCATCAAGCGCAGCAATCGCTGCTTCCTGAGCAATAGTTGTGGTATTAAAAGGAGGGCGTATCCTTTCCATAAACTCAATGATTTCCTTCCTTGCAATTCCAAAGCCAATTCTTAAACCAGCAAGACCGTATATTTTAGACAGGGTTCTCGTTATAATAACATTCTTTTTATATAAATAGGGATATGCTGTTCCGAAGTCATCTGTATCCACATATTCTCTGTATGCCTCATCAGATATAACAACTATATCATCAGGAATCTTCTCCATAAGTTCATCTATCTGTTTCTTGTAGATAATAGTTCCTGTAGGATTATTGGGATTACAGAGTATGATAAGTTTTGTTTTAGAGGTAATCTTTTCAAGAAACATACCTATATCATAGGAAAAGTCATCTTGGAGAGGGACTTCTACAGGAACAGCCCCAATTTTATATGCGAGGATTTTATATATAAGAAATGATGGGGTAGGAAATATAACATCATCTCCTTGATTTAAAAAAAGTTCCATTCCCATAGATATTATCTCACTTGAACCGCTTCCAAGGATAATATTATCAACTGGTTGGTTAAAAACCTCTGCTATTTTATTCTTTAGATAGTATCCTGACCCTTCAGGGTATCTTGAAACTTTATCTGCACATCTTTTTATTGCCTCCACTGCCTTTGGAGAAGGACCAAGTGGATTTTCATTTGAAGCAAGTTTCACAATCTTTTCTATGTCAATCCCGTATGTCCTCTGTAATTCCTCAATTGGCTTCCCAGGAACATATGGAGCAATTTTTTTTATATCTTGTCTTATTATGTCTTCTATCTTTTTACCCATATATCAACCCCACCCTTTTTTTAACTTCACTTATAGTTTCTACAGCGATCTTTCTGGCTCTCTCAGCACCTTTGTTTAGAATATCCCATAACACTTTTTTATCCTTCTCCATTGTCTTTCTCTTATCCTGTATGCTTTTAAGATACAAAGATGTTACCTCCCCAAGTTCTTTTTTACAGTCAGTACAACCAATAATAGCGCCTTTACATTCCTTCTCTATCTCCCCTACCCTCTCCTCATTGTTGAAAAGTTTGTGATAAATAAAGGCAGGACAGGTCTTAGGATGTCCAGGGTCTTTTCTGTATATCCTCTTCGGGTCTGTAAACATCTTACTAATTTTCTCTTTTATCACTTCAGGAGAATCTTTAAGATATATACAGTTATTATATGACTTGCTCATCTTCCTGTTATCTGTCCCAGGTATCTTTGGCGTCTCAGTAAGAAGTGCTTCTGGAACAGGGAATGTCTCTCCATAAAGATAGTTAAACCTCTTGGCTATCTCTCTTGTCAGTTCAAGATGTGGCAACTGGTCCATACCGATAGGAACATACCTTGCCTTGTATATCAGTATATCTGCTGCCTGCAGCACTGGATATCCCAGAAAGCCATAAGTATTGAGGTCCTTTGCAATTAACTGTTTTTTCTGTTCCTTATACACCGGATTTCTTTCCAGCCAGGGTATCGGCACTATCATTGAAAATATAAGATGCAGTTCTGTATGTTCTGGTACCATTGACTGGACAAAAATAGTGGATTTATGTGGGTCAAGTCCTCCTGCTATAAAGTCCATTGCCACCTCTTCCACATAATGCTTTATTTCACCCATTGAAGCATATTCAGTACTCAATGCATGATAGTCCGCTATCATATAAAAACAGTTATATCCATCATCCTGTAGTTTCCTCCAGTTTTTTAATGCACCAAAAAGATGTCCAATATGCAAAGGACCGGTTGGCCTCATACCACTTAATATGTTCTTATTCATAAGTTCATAACTCCATAAGTTCATAATTTCTTTTTATATTCAAAATAATCACTCAGTATTTTTCTATGGTCAAAAGCAATCTCTTGGGGAAGATTTTCTTCTGTAAAAATTTTTGCCTCTTCTGCATCATCACTTCCTTTCAAAATCCCTTGTCCATTCCCAATAAACACTGTTGAGATAGTATGGTGTCTCGGGTCTCTATCAGGTGCTGAATATGTATGAAACTGTATCAGGTTAATAATATCAAGCCCTGTCTCTTCTTTTGCTTCTCTTATAGCAGCATCTTCAAGGGACTCTCCATAATTCACGAATCCACCAGGTAAAGCCCATCCATAAGGATAATTTTTCCTCTTTATCAACACAATGCCGCCATCTACTTCTATAATAATATCAACTGTGGGGATAGGATTTTTATATTCTTTCTTTTCCATAAGAGAATTTATTTCTCTGCTGAATAAAAACTTTTATACGCAAGATAGGTAGAATAAACATCTGCTTTACTTGTCAGTTCATAAGGTGCGTGCATGGAAAGAACTCCTGTACCGCAGTCAATCGTATCCACATTATATCTTGCTATATATGTAGCAACTGTCCCCCCTCCACCCTGCTCTATCTTACCTATCTCTCCTGTCTGCCATATCACACCGTTTTTGTCAAAGATATCTCTGATATAAGCAATATATTCTCCTGTAGGTTCTATACTATGCCCTTTCCCTTTACCACCTGTGATCTTTGTAAGAACAACACCACATCCTAAACGGGCTGTATTTCTCGGGTCAGCAACCTCTTTATAGTTAGGGTCAAATATAGTGTCTACATCAGCAGATATCGCCTTTGAGTTCTGAATGACAACTTTAAAGTCAGAAGGCGTTCCCCCTGTTTTTTCAATAACCTCCTCTAAAACATATTTTAAAAACTCTGATTGTGCAGATGTAGCACCCTTACTTCCTATTTCTTCCTGGTCCACCATAATACAAAACACTGTATAAGAAGGTTTAGAATCAAAAAA
>JAMWBP010000155.1 GCA_023819365.1 Candidatus Omnitrophota bacterium | reverse complement strand
TCAGAGAAGATCAATAACTCTCTTACCTTTAATTATCAAGGGAAGACAATAGACCTAGGACTTCCGTGGAAAAGAATAAAATGGGAAGATATACTTTGCCAGACGGGAATTTCTAACTGGCGGGATAAAGAGGCAGTGCTTAAAAAAGCAGGGGAAGAAGGTATTGAACTTACGGATGAAGATAGAGGAAATGTATTTGAGGTTCTGGATAAGATATTCAAGAAAAAGATACAGCCGCAACTTATAAACCCCACATTTATATATCAATATCCTGTGGAGATATCTCCTCTTGCAAAGTTATGTCCTGACAGAACTGATATGGTTGAAAGATTTGAGTTATTTATAGGAGGTCTTGAGATAGCAAATGCCTATTCGGAATTAAATGACCCTGTTGAACAGCGCAGAAGATTTTTAGATGCTGTGAACAAGCAGACAGGGAACAAAGAAAAGATGGTAGATGAGGACTATATTGAAGCATTAGAATATGGGATGCCACCTGCAGGAGGGCTGGGTATAGGGATAGACCGACTTGTTATGCTTCTTACAAATTCTTCATCTATAAGGGAGGTCATTTTCTTTCCCCTTTTAAGACCCAAAAAATGAGTTCAAAAAAGATTATCAGAGCGGTCTCCATCGTCTCATTAGGAACAATAATCGCAAGGGTTTTTGGACTGGCAAGAGAGATTACAACAGCAAATTTCTTTGGTACAATCTCAATATATGATGCCTTCATTCTTGCCTTTATGATACCAAACTTTTTCAGGGGACTTATCGCAGAGGGTGCACTCAATACTGCTTTTATCCCTGTTTTTACCGAATATACACTTGATGAAAATAGAAATGCAGAGGGAAAGGAGATATTTAATATTTGCTTCACCATCTCCCTTATTACTACAATATCTCTTTTTTTACTCATCCTATGTGTGAGTTTTATCTCACTGAGGGTAATCAGTGAAACATCCAGATGGTATAAGGTATTTATACTTGTGAGGTTTACCTTTCCTTATCTTATATTTATCTCACTTTCTGCCCTTAATACAGGTGTACTTAATGCATATAAGGATTTTTTTGTACCTTCATTGTCCCCTGTTGTTCTTGACTTTTTCTGGATAGCAGCACTTTTTCTTATCCTGCCTTTCCTGCCAGATATACCGGAACGGCAGATATTTGTCCTCTGTGTAGGTGTTCTTCTGGGGGGGCTGGGTCAGTTCCTTTTTACTCTCATCCCTGTAATTAAGAAAGGATATGATGTCCGTTTCAACCTTAACTTTTCTCATCCTGCTGTGAGAAGAATGAGAGTGCTTCTTGCTCCTATGGTGATAGGTGTTGCTGTAACGCCTATCAATCTCCTGGTGGACAATACCCTTGCGAACACACTCTATGAAGGAGCCGTATCAGGGCTATGGTACAGTACAAGGATATTTCAACTTCCTTTAGGTGTATTTGCCATATCCATATCTACAGCAGTACTCCCATGGTTTTCAGAGAATATATCATCCAAGAACCATCAGGAGTTTGTTAGGCATCTTGTTTTCGCTACCCGTATGCTTGTTTTCTTATTACTGCCTTTTACCTTTGGAATGATTATCCTTAAAAAAGAACTTGTCACCTTTCTCTTTGCCAGAGGGATGTTTACTACAAAATCAGTTGGACTTGTTGCTTCTCCACTTGCCTTTTATTCGTTAGGTCTTTTAGGATATGGTGGTGCTTCTGTATGGGGCAGGGCATTTTATGCCTGTAAGGATACAACAACCCCTGTAAAGGTCGGGATTTGTAGTATATTTGTGAATTTCATTATGGATATTATATTTATGAGGTTTATGGGACACAACGGCATTGCCCTTTCAACATCCATTGTAGGTATTACAAACTTTCTACTTTTAGTTTATCTATTTAACAGAAAACATTTATATATTGATTTAAGAAAAGAAACGGTATTTTTCTTAAAGGTATTTTTTGCAGCCACTCTTATGGGACTTGTCCTTTATATCTGCAGAAGTATCTTATCTTCTCGTGTTTCCTTGCCACTCTTTCTTTTTTCCTGTATAATTGTCTCTGTTCTCGTTTATATCCTCGCCACAGGAGTTTTAATAAAGAGATGGGGGTTAAAATAAATGGAGATTTTTTCTGTACTGGTTGTGCTTTTTATTGTATTTTTTTCTGTGGTTGTCCATGAGTTCTGCCATGGTTATGCTGCCTATCTTAATGGAGATGATACCGCAAGGATGATGGGACGATTAACCCTTAACCCGCTTCCACACATTGACCCATTTACAACAATATTGCTTCCTGTCATACTTCTTTTCTTGAGTGGTGGACGGTTTGCTATAGGGATGGCAAGGCCTGTTCCTATCAACCCTTTTAATTTCAGAAACTATGACAGAGGGATGTTGGCCGTAGGGATTGCTGGTCCTGGAAGTAATATCGCTATAGGGACATTTCTATCTCTCATCTCCCGGTTCTTTTTATATAGTCCTGTAAGGCAATTTCTTATCATAGGGGGTATGATAAACTTTATACTTGCCTTCTTTAATCTTATACCCATACCTCCACTTGATGGCTCAAGAATTTTAAGTGTTTTTCTACCGGGACGATTGCGGTATAGATATGAACAGATGGAACGGTATGGCATCATAATAGTAATGGTATTTATATTTGCAGGTGGTTTGAGATGGCTCTGGCCTTTAAGTTCTCTTGTTGTTAATTTTCTTGCAGGTGCCAGGGTAAACTTTTAAACAAGGAGAGGTGTTGAATTTTGAAGACAGGAGAAAAATTGATATATAATAAATTTGAGGTATTACTATGACCAAAGAGCAAACATTTTACAATAAATTACAGGATGTATTCATTGGCGCTAAGATTGAAGGTGCCGGTGGGTTTGTTAACCTGATGAAGATAAAATCAAATTATTATCGCAAGATTGAGGAGTTATTAAAAGCCGATGTAGAAAAAGCATTAGAAAAATATCCGTCATTCCGAGACGAACTTTTTGATAAGCTCTACTCCTTTTTCAGCCGCTATTTTACGGAAAGCGGCTCAATTTATTTTAACTCAACACCATTTCATAACAATATCTACGAAAAGGTTTATACTGATGAAAAGGATGTTATCCTCTATGAGCAGAGAATATCTATTAAGATGTCATTGACAAAACTAAATATTAATAAAGGAGATAATGAAATATGACTAAAAATACAAACTCTAAAAAACAAATCGAGCAAGCAACAATGTTTGGAACCTACGAGTTCCCATCTTATGAAGAAATAATGGAGGTTTACGCTAAAGAATTCGCAAATTATATTCTTCCTAAAGGAGATACCATATTTGGGTTTTGGATGCAGACATTGGCTGATTTAGAATTTTTGGATTTAGAATTACAGGGATTAACTAATGAATATAAAATTGATCCA
>JAMWBP010000154.1 GCA_023819365.1 Candidatus Omnitrophota bacterium | reverse complement strand
AAATCTCATTTTATTCAAAACAAACTTTTCTATATCTGCCCCTCTGTCTTTTGCTACATTCAGACAGGTGTCCAGTAAAATCTCGCTGTTGCCATTTCTTCTCGGGCTTCCTGAAATACCCACAATTTTTACAGGCATCCTACTCCTTTTCTTCCATCATCTCACCACAACACTCTTTCTTCTCTTCTGATATCTTACCACACTTTTTGCACTCATATACCTTTTTTTCTTCTTTTTTAAAACCATGCCCACAGCACTTACACATATTATCCCCCTCCTTAACTAAATTTGTAAGATTAATTTACAATTTTAAAATCTTTCTGTCAATTTATCCCATTGCTTCATTAAAAATCCATATAAAATTTTATCGTTGCTGAATATATGAACCTATTGTAAAATAGTATTATAGATTCTAAAGTATGGGGGGAAATATGGAAAAGAAAGAGTGGACAAAAAATATATATGGTCATATGATGGTGGACTATTATGTAGATTTACTGCGAGAGGTAAGTAATGGAAGACAGAAGAAATTGAAGTCAATAAAGACAAAAAAACAAGCAGAGAAATATCAGGAGTATGTTATGTCTGTAATAAAAAAAGCGTTTCCTCTTCCGAAAGTTAAAACACCACTCAACCCTAAAATTACAGGAGTAATAGAAAAACAGGGATACAGAATAGAAAAGGTTATATTTGAAAGCAGACCACAGTTTTTCATTACAGCAAACCTATATCTCCCTGATAAATTAAAAGATAAAGCACCAGGGGTACTTGTCCCCTGTGGTCATATTACTGTAGAGAGCAAAGCATATTCGCAATATCAGGAGGTATGTATACGACTGGTAAAGTCCGGGTTTGTCGTTCTTATATATGACCCTATAAGCCAGGGAGAAAGAGACCAGTACTACTCTCTCTATGATGAAAAGGAGCCGCTTCGGGAAAACTCTTGCTATGCTCATAATATGATGGGCAAACAACTTGAACTTATTGGTGAATTTTTTGGTGACTGGTGCGTATGGGATGGTATAAGGGCACTTGACTATCTGCTTTCCAGAGATGAGGTAGATAAGGAGAATATAGGTATAACAGGAAATTCAGGTGGAGGCACACTCACCACCTGGCTATGGGCTCTTGATGATAGATTAAAGATCGCTGCACCTTCCTGTTTTATTACAACATTTCTTGCAAACATTGAAAATGAACTACCTTCTGATAATGAGCAGTGCCCACCAGGTGTTATCGCTGCAGGACTTGAACAAGCAGATTTTTTTATCGCAGGTGCACCAAAACCAGTGCTTTTACTCGGACAGAGATATGACTTTTTTGATATAAGGGGTCTGGTAGAAACATATACAGATATTAAAAACTTTTATCGTATTTACAGAGCAGAAGATAATGTAAAGATGTTTATCGGGAACAATATCCATGGATATTTTTCTGAGGACCAGAAAGAGATGTTGAGGTTTTTCTGCAGATATACAGGGACAAAACCATTTACAGGAGATGCAAGTCATTTTGTTGAAAAGGCAGAAAACCTCTGGGCAACAAAAAATGGGCAGGTTATTCCAGAAGGGTCAAAGCCATCCTATGAGATAATTGCAGAGATAGCAAAAGTTGTGGTAGAAAACAGAAAAAAGGTGCCAGAAAATAAAATCATTACTATAGTAAAAAAGATTTTGAATGTCAATATCACAAAATCAGTCCCACACTACAGGATTCTTCGTCCTTTTTACAATGAATCTGATAAGCATATTACCTGCAGGTATGCGGTAGAGACAGAAAAGGATATTGTATCTATCCTTTATAAAAAAACCCCTGAGATATCCCGTGCCAGCGTACTTGAAGTTGAAAAGGATATTCATCTGTATATCCCGCACATAAGTGCAATAGAGGATATGGAAAATGACGCACTGGCAAGTCATATAATTACAAAAGGCCCTCTGTATTCAGTAGATGTGCGTGGTATTGGTGCCTCTATGCCCGAAGCCCCTGATGATTTTTCCAATCCTTATGGATATGACTATATGTTAAAGGCATATGGGCTTATGTTAGGAAAGCCATATTTAGGTCAGCGGGTATACGATGTCCTTGTCGTGTTAAACCTTCTTAAAGATAAAGGAGCAAGGGAAATCTATCTTTATGGAAGGGGACAGGGCTCTATAATAGCACTCTTTACTGCGATACTTTACAAAAATATAAAAAAACTTGTTCTTAAAAACTACCCACCATCTTTTTATGAGTGGACACAGGTTCCTTCTGTCAGATGGTCTGATGCCAATTTCCCGCCCTCTATCCTAAAATATACAGACATACCTGAGATATTAGAGGCATTGAAGGGAAAAGTAGAACTAATAGAACCATGGGGACCTGATATGAAAGGGAAGAATGGAAGATAAAATCCTGAAAGAGATTACTGATGCAGTAAAAGGGATAGAGGAAAAGGAGTATAAACTTCTAACTTCTACCATTAAAAAAGCAAAAAGGGTTTTTGTTGCAGGTAAAGGAAGAAGTGGATTTGTAGGGAGGTGTTTTGCAATACGGCTGAGACATCTTGGGATTGAAGGTTATGTCACAGAGGAAACAATCTGTCCCCCAATAAAAAAGGGAGACCTGTTAGTTGCTATCTCATCTTCAGGAAATAAAAAAACCATTTTAGGACTTATAGATAAAGCAAAAAAGTCAGGGGCAAAGGTCCTTGCTATTACATCCGAAAGAAACAGCCCTTTAAAAGAAATATCTGACTATACAATACTGATAGATGTAGGAAAATCTATCCAGTTTGGTGGTTCACTTTTTGAACAGGTATCCCTTATATTCCTTGATATATTTGTGGAGAAGTTCAGGAAATACAAGGGTATATCCCACAGAGATATGGCAAGAAGACACACAAATTTAGAGTAACACTACTTCTGACCATATCTGGAAGAATGATACCTGCTATACCACTTTTCAATCTCTTTTTTATCAAGAGGGACAATATTTTTGCCTGTAAGGCGCCCCGCAATCAAAGCATAATAAGAGACCTCTGCACAGTATTCAGCCATTAAAGCATAGAATGCACTCTTTAAAGGTGTCTCCCCAAGAGTAAAAAGACCATGTCTTCCCAGTATAATAGCACTACATCTGTTCTTTTTATATATCCTCATCATTTCTGCCCCTATCCTATCTCCTGTATTGTCCATATATCTGCTTACAGGAATCTCCTTCCCGAAGACATCCGCATGTGCGGTTGTAAGAACAGGGACAGGTATACCAAGTATAGAAAATACTGTGATGAACTTAGAGTGTGTATGGCATATCCCTCCGATATCTTTAAGGTTTTTATAGAGAAAGATATGGTGTGGTGTATCCACAGAGGGCTTGAACCCTGACCTGTCAGTGGAATTTCCATTAAAATCAACTTCTACTATCATA
>JAMWBP010000153.1 GCA_023819365.1 Candidatus Omnitrophota bacterium | reverse complement strand
GGGTAAGGGTTAGGATTACGAAGCCCGTTTCGTGATTCGGTGACGGTTAAGTAAACTGATTTAAAATACGTTGAACCTTACCTTCTATGTATCCCAACAAAGGCACTATATACTATCTCTGAAGAGATTTCCCCTTCAAAACATACATCCCTTGAAAGAGATATCCATTACCAGTGGGATAAAGTGTTAAATGAGATACTCAATGATGTTGTTATCCGTTTAAGGACAGGTATAGGGATGCTTCTGAAGGGTTATGGAGTAGAGGTAATAAAAGGGAAGGCAAAATTTGTTGATACAAAAGTAGTTGAGGTGAATGGAAAGGTATATTCTGGAGATAACATTGTTATTGCCACAGGGGCATCTTCTTATGTCCCTGACTGTTTCAAAAACGACAGAAGGGTTATTGTTTCAGACCATATCTGGCAGTTCCAGAAACTGCCTGAAACCCTTGCTATCATAGGTGGTGGATTTATTGGCTGCGAGTATGCCTCCATATTAAACAAGTTCGGGGTTAAGGTAAAGGTCTATGAGATGATGGATACACTGTTGCCAGGAAAGGATAGAGAGATAACAGGTTTTTTGAAAAAGCAGTTTGAAAAGCGGGGTATTGAAGTAAATCTCAACCAGCAACTTACTGGATGTGAAACAATTGAGGCAGAAAAGGTCTTTGTATCTGTTGGAGTAATGCCCAATATACCGGAACTTACAGGTATTGAATTAGATAAAAAAGGAATTAAGACAGATGAGAGATTAAAAACAAATATAGATGGGGTTTATGCAACAGGAGATGTGAACGGGAAATACCAACTTGCCTATGTTGCAACAAAAGAAGGAGAGGTTGCTGCTGAAAACATATGCGGGAAAGATGAGATTATGGATTATAGTATTGTCCCTGAGGTCATATTTACAGACCCTGAGATAGGTATCTGCGGACTTACAGAAGAAAAGGCAAAAGAACAGGGACTTGATATAATTGTTGGTAGATTCCCTTACTCTGCTTTAGGCCGTGCCTATGCGGACAAAAAGACAGATGGGTTTTTCAAGGTGGTTGCTGAAAAAAGCACAGAAAGGATAGTAGGGATTCACATAATAGGTAAAGGTGCTACTGAACTTGTTTCATTTTCTACCCTTGCAATCTCAAATGGATTAAAGATAAAGGACCTTGAAAAGATATTATACTGCCATCCCACATTTGCAGAAGGTATTATGGAAGCCGTCTTTGACCTTACCAAAAGAAGCATACATCTCCCACCAAAGAAGCAGTAGAATTCTCTTACAATTCAGGGTTTTTTATCGGCGGCATTATACCACGAATTGATAAATCAAAACACTACATTGTATGATAAATCGCACCGCTACTTATATGAAGTAGTTGACATATATGTCAATGATATGTAATATATAAATAGAGAAAGAGGAGAAAAATGGCAACCTTTAATATACAGGAGATGGTGGAGTGTTTTCAATTGCTATTTCTTCTTTTTTTATCACATAAGATAGACCGCAAACACTACATTCTTAAAGGAGACTGTAACCTGCGGTTTTTCTTCAAGAGCCCGAGATGTCCAGAAGGCATTGACTTTGACCTCCAGAATATACCTGTCCCAAAATTCAGGGAGCAGGTGAATAGGATATTGCGGTCTTCTGTATTTATAGAGGCACTTTCTATAAAAGGATTGATAGCAGGTTATATAACAGAATCCAAACAGACAGAGACAACACAGAGATGGAAATTACATCTTCGCTCCAGACAAATGCAGACATATATACCAACAAGAATAGAGTTTTCAAGAAGGGATGCGGGAAAAATAGAAAGCAAGTTTGAAGCAGTGGACTCCTGCCTTCTTAAAAAATATGAACTACCTCCTGTATTGGTTCATCATTATACTGCGGAGGCATCTTTTTTACAGAAGATAGTTGCGGTCTCATCAAAAAAAATCCCGCAGGCAAGGGATATTTTTGATATGTATCTTTTGATAACGATCGGTACGAATACTTCCCCCGTGCTTAAAATGCTGGATAAATCTATACTATCAAAGGCAAAAAATAATATTTTCTCAATCAATTACGATGTCTTCAAAAGTCAGGTTATTTCTTATCTTTCTCCGGATGATAGAAGGATATATGATTCAGAGAATGTATGGGATACAATCCGTTTGAAGATAATTGAAGTTATAGAAGGTGGTGATAAAAAATGAAACTTATAGATGCATATATAAAAATTATACAATTAAACCAGCCTGTCTTAAAGACAGATGATGTTGCCCAATGTCTTGATGTTACAAAAGTAAATGCAAGCAAGATTATGGAAAGGTTAAGAAATTCAGAATATGTATTGAAGATAACGAGGGGATTATGGGCTATAAAGGATAAAGTGACACTGTGGGATTTAGCAGGATATATAACCAACCCTATGCCTTATTATATTTCTCTGCAGAGTGCGCTCTATTATTACGGAATTATCTCTCAGATACCCGAGATATTGTATGTTATTTCACCTGCACGAACTCGCTTGGTGAATACTCCATTAGGAAGTATCTCAATCCATCATATCCAAACATCGTTTTTCTGCGGGTACAAGAAGTCAAAAGAGGGATTTTACATAGCAACCCAGGAAAAGGCGCTTATTGATTTTTTGTATTTTTCTCCTGCGAGATCCTATCTATTCCATAACCTACCAGAAGTAGAAATCCCTGAAAATTTTAGTATCTGCCGTGCAGAAAAATTCATTAAAAGAATAAGGTCAAAAAGGCGGCAATCAGCAGTTCATAGACTTTTTCAGAATATTCTACTACGGAAGAACAAATAACGCACTTACTGACAAGAACCGAAAAGAACCTTACATGCTGCAGAGATTCCTTTTTCAGTATCAATTTCAATACCCATCTCTTTAAGTCCCACGCCTACTCCGCAGATTGCTGTAAGGACATCAAACTCATCCTGCCATCCAAGATGTGATATTCTTATAATCTTACCTTTAAGGTGGTCCTGACCGCCTGCAATAGACATACCATATTTTGTCCTTAAAATTTTTACAAGTTTATCACCATCCACACCTTCAGGTAGGACTATTGCTGTTACTGCATCCGAAGGACTTTCTGAAAGTAGTTTAAGTCCTGCGGATACCATTGCCTGCCTCGTTGCTTCAGCGCGGATGTGGTGTTCTTCCCATATCTTTTCAATCCCTGTGTTTTTAATTATTTGAAGTGATTTCCTCAAGCCCACAACAAGAGAAACAGGGATGGTAAATGGAAAATCATTCTTGGCAAGTGTCTTTTTATACTTTTTGAGATTGAAATAATACTTCGGCAGATTGGATGTCTCTGCCTTCTTCCACGCCTTCTCACTTACAGAGATAAAAGCAAGTCCTGGCGGTAGCATAAATGCCTTCTGTGAACCAGTAACCACAATATC
>JAMWBP010000152.1 GCA_023819365.1 Candidatus Omnitrophota bacterium | reverse complement strand
TTGCTTTTGATCTTTTGTTGGTTTAGGAGGCGAAATGGGAAAGGTTTATAATGTAGGGATATTCGGTCCGAACAAGGCAGGAAAAACATTGTTTGTGGAAGCATTACTTTATAAGACAGGGATGATAGAAAAATTTGGCGGGGTAAATGGAGTGCCTTCTACAATGGACTATGATAAAGAAGAGATAGAGAGGGGGATGAGTATCAACCTCTCAGTTGGTTATATAAAAAAGGGAAGTGATATTATCTATCTCCTTGATACTCCCGGATATATGGACTTTATAGGTGAACAGATTGCAGGGCTTGAAGGATGTGATATAGCAGTCCTTGTAATATCAGCGACTGAAGGGATAAGCACATCGGCAGAGAAGTTATGGGAGATGATAAGAGAAAAGAAAAAGCCGGTTATTATTTTTGTAAATAAACTTGATAATTCTGATGCATCCTTTGATAATTTATGGAAAGAGATGACTTCTGTTCTTGGGAAAAATCTCCTTTCTGTGACAGTTCCTGTGTATCAGGACGGACAGATGAAAGGAGTGGGAAACATCCTTGACAAGAAGGGTGGTGATAATCCATCTTTACAGGGATATTTTCATCAGGCGATGGATCTGATTGCAGAACTGGACGATACTTTAATTGAAAGGTATCTTGAAGGTGCAGATATATTTTCTGAAGACATATCTCCATACATTAAAAAGGGCTTTATTGAAGGAAGACTTATACCTGTATTTTCAGGTGTATCTATAAATCAGACAGGTATAGATGAATTTGTTTCTTTTGTCTTTAAATATCTGCCAGAGGCATCAGAGATGCCACCGCTAAATCTGCTAAAAGATGGTAAGGAAGATTCTATAGAAAGAAAAGAAGATGCACCTTTGTCAGGTATTATTATAAAGACCACTATTGACCCATTTGCAGGCAAACTCTCGTATTTCAGGGTGTTCTCTGGTAAATTGAAATCAAACTCGCAGTATTTGAATAGCACAAGAAATTTCAAAGAGCGTATTGGCCAACTGATGAGGGTCCAGGGTAAAAAGCAGGAGATGGTATCTGATGCAGGCCCAGGCGAAGTGGTGGCAATTGCAAAAATTTCCAGTGCACAGGCATTTGATACTTTTTGTGAACCATCCAGCCCTGTAAAGATACCTGTCTCTCCATTACCTGAAGGGGCGGTTTCTTACTCTATAAAGCCAAAAGTCAAAGGAACTGAAGATAAGTTAGGTAATGCGATAGGAAGAATAGTAGAGGAAGACCCGACCATAAGGGTATTCAGGGATGAGGAAACAGGAGAAACAATTATATCTGGTATGGGAGATCTTCATATAGATATAGTAGTCAATAAATTTAAAGAGAAGTTTGGTGTTGAGGTTGAAAAAGGTATACCAAAGATTGCATATAAAGAGACCATAACAACTACCGCGGATGCGGAAGGGAAACATAAAAAACAGACAGGAGGTAGAGGACAGTACGGACACTGCTTTATCAAAGTTGAACCACTCCCAAGAGGTGCGGGTTTTGAGTTTGTTGATGAGATTGTTGGAGGTGCTATACCCAGACAGTTCATCCCTTCTGTTGAAAAGGGTGTAAGAGAGGCGATGAAAAGAGGAGTTCTTGCTAACTATCCTGTTGTTGATATAAGGGTCCGGCTTTATGATGGGACATACCATGTAGTTGACTCTTCTGATATTGCATTCCAGCTTGCTGGTATTCTGGCTTTACAGAAAGCATTACAACAGGCAAATCCTGTTTTGCTTGAGCCGATTGTTAATGTTGAGATAAGGATACCGCAGGAGTTTGTAGGGGATGTTGCGGGAACGATTAATGCAAAAAGAGGTAGAATACTTGATATGGCATCCACCGGTAAAATAAGTGTGATTAAAGCACAGGCACCACTTGCAGAGATGTCTAACTATACCAATGAGTTAAGGTCAATAACAAGCGGAAGAGGGACATATACAATGGCATTTTCTCACTATGAAGAAGTTCCCAGCCATATAGCGACAAAGATAATAGAAGAGAGAAAAAAGGAGAGACAAGCACGGCAATAATGGAAAGGGTAGAGATAGAAGGGATTGTCTTCAGTCTTACGGACTACTCGCCTATAGTTATATTGAAAAGCGAAAAAGGGAAGGTATTGCCTATAGTTGTTGGGATATTTGAGGCACAGGCAATCCTTTTTGCTATTGAGGAGGCATCTTTCCCCAGGCCTCTTACCCATGACCTGATGAAGAATATTATACAGGAACTTGAATGGAATTTGGTCCGGATGGAGATATACACCCTGAAGAAGAATACCTATTATGCAAGATTGATACTGAAAAAAGGTGAGGAGATAAAGGAGATTGATTGCAGACCCAGTGATGGTATTGCGCTTGCATTAAGGTTTAATGCCCCTATGTTTACTGAACCATCACTCCTTGCAGATATAGAGATAGTGAAGGCATATGAAGGAAAGAAGTTCTTCAGAACAAATAAGTTTGACAAACCCATAACCAAAAAAGAGGCAGAGGAGTTCAGAAAGTTTCTTGAAAATGTGAGTGCAAAGGAGTTCTGGGAAAAACTGAAAAAAGAATAAAAGGGAGGGCAATATGTCCGGACACTCTAAGTGGCATAGTATCAAACACAAAAAGATGGCAACAGATGCAAAACGGGGAAAGATATTTACAAAACTCATCAGAGAGATAATGATGGCAACAAAGGCAGGTGGAGGTAATCCTGATACCAATCCAAGGTTAAGGATGGTAATAGACAAAGCAAAAAGTTTTAATATGCCTAATGATAATATCCAAAGAGCAATAAAAAAGGGGCTTGGAGAAGAAGGTGGAGTACAACTGGAACAGGTTACCTATGAGGGATATGGTCCAGGTGGTGTGGCTGTATATGTAGAGGTCTTAACAGACAACAAAAACAGGAGTGCTTCAGAGATAAGGGCTATATTTTCTAAACACAATGGAAATCTGGGTGGCGCAGGTAGTGTTGCATGGATATTTGAAAGGAAAGGGATTATCTCTGTAAGCAAGGAAAAGGTAAATGAAGATGAACTTCTTGAGGTTGTTCTTGAAGCAGGTGCAGATGATATGAAGTTAGAAGGAGATATATATGAGATAATTACCCCACCTGAAAGATTTGATAATGTTAAGAAGGCACTTATTGATAAGAATATACAGATGAATGAAGCAACCGTTACATTTGTTCCTAAGAATACTGTAAGGGTAGAAGGAAAAACCGCTGAGCAGGTATTGAAACTTCTTGAGGCGCTTGAAGACCATGATGATGTCCAGGGTGCCTATGCCAATTTTGATATACCTGATGAGATAGTTAATGCGGTCTCTTCCGAGTAATATGACACAACAGAAGATATTAGGGGTTGACCCTGCTGTTAACAGGGTGGGCTACGGGCTTATTGAAGTCAG
>JAMWBP010000151.1 GCA_023819365.1 Candidatus Omnitrophota bacterium | reverse complement strand
GGCAGGGTAAATCCCTGCCTTTTCTATTGTTCTACCTTGCCTTGTTCAATTCTTAGAATCTATAGATAAGCCCTAATGTAATGATAGGATACCACTGGTAGTTCTTAATATTATCCTCAATGTCTTTCTTTTCTTTCCTTACATCAGCGGGGTCTATCCCTGTTCCTTCGGCCTTAAGTGTTACGTGAGGGATCCCGTGATAAATAATGCCTAAGTCACAGATAAAGCCCCACTGCCTTTCAACACCAAAAGAGGTATCCCATCCAATACCCACATATGGAGCAAAGTCATCAAAATCAACCTTTGCCTTCACTTTTACATCTGTATAATCGGTGCCTCCTATCCTTAGATCCCCTTTTGCCTTACCTTCTACTTCATTTCCATTGTAAAGGAACCCACCACTTACTCTGAAACTTCCACCTGCAGGATGCCAGTCAATAAGTCCAGCGATACTCAAAAGCGTTAGGTCTGCATCATACTCTATCCCTTCCTGTGTGGTATCATAGGAATAGGTGAAATAGTTAAGTCCAAGGCGGGTTCCAATATTAGGAGTGAAACGAAATCCTATCTCCACACCTGCTCCAGGGGTCCCTCCTTTTACACCAATACCTACTGATGGTTGTTCCTGTGCCATAACTGTAAAGCAAAAACCTGCTACTATTACCAAAATCAACAATTTTTTTATCATTTTTCTCACCTCCTTCCTTTATGAAATATACATCCATTTTATATTTCTGTCAAATTTTTTTAGGTCAAAAAAATTTGTTAATTAAAAATTTATAACATTTCCTTTCCTTGAGATTTTGAAAAAATCTAACTTCTCTAATGGAATTAGAAAATCCGCTATTTCCAGACAAACTCAAAAACTAAAAGAGTGTGGATAACTTACTTAAAAATTTTGTGATTTCCCCCTGATAATCTTATTTTAAAAAATGATATAATAAAAAGGTAAAGGTATACATAGGGAGATTGAAAAGACCGGGACTGGAACTTTTTTCAAGTGTGCGATAAGACAAAGGGATAGTTAAAGGCGACTTATAGAGGGCTAATAAGAAAATAAAATAACCTTTAGTGTAAAAAATTACTGCGCTTTCAAGGGAGTAATAATGGGAAAAAAGAGATTTCTGTCACCTGCTACAATAAATCTTTACAGGGAGTGTCCAAGGTGTTTCTACCTCCATATGAAATATGGTATAAAAAGACCGAGAGGACCAATGCCTTCTATTGCTACAGGTCTGGATAGTGTTCTGAAAAAGTATTTTAACTACTACCGTTCTATAAAGGAACTTCCTCCTGAATTAAAAAATGAGATGAGAGGGCATTTAATAGAAAAACTTAGGCCCACTTACTACAGAGATATAAGAGAGGGCTACTGTCTACTTGGTAAACTTGATGACTGCCTTGTAACTGAGAAAGGCACATACATTCCTCTGGACTTCAAGACAAGGGCGAGTAAAGTAGAAGAAAATATACATCCTTCATATCCATTACAGATGGAGTTTTACTGTATACTCTTAGAAGGCAACGGTATGGAAACAGAAGATGTTGCTTATCTACTATACTATTACCCATTGAGTGTTAATCCTGATGAAGAAGTAAAAGAGACAAGGAGTATTATCTTTAGTATAGACATAAAAAAGATAGATATAGATAAAAAATATGCAAATACTATCCTTGAACAAGCAATTGATTGTCTGGAACAGGGGAAATTACCAGAAGCATCTAAAGAGTGTGAATACTGTAAGTGGATAGAGAGTGTATGTGGAACGAATAGTTTGGTTGGTATCCCTGTAAAAAAGGATGAAAAACCACCTGAACCTGAAGAGATAATAAAAGAGGAAGAATATAGAGATACCTTATTCTGATGGCAAAGATATTGAAAGAAGTAAGGCAGTTTGTGGAAGATAGGGCACTTATAAAAAATGGAGATAGTGTCCTTGTTGCAGTTTCTGGGGGGCCTGACTCTGTGTTTCTGTTTTATTTTTTTCATTATCTCAAAAAATTTCATCGCATATCATTATCTGTTGCCTATATACATCATCATCTCAGAAAAGAGGCAGATGAAGAACTAAAGTTTGTAGAAAGATTGGCTAAAAGATATAAAACACCTTTCTATTATAGAGACATATTTATAAAAGAAAAATCAGGGATTGAGGAGAAGGCAAGAAAGGAGAGATATAAGGCGCTTTACATTATAGCAAAAAAGGCAAAATGTAATAAAATCGCTGTTGGACATAACCTTGATGACCAGGTAGAAACAGTTATTATGAGGTTTATAAAAGGGGCAGGTCTTGCAGGACTGGCGGGTATATCTCCTGAGAGGCATCTTTTTCCAAAGAGCAAAATTACTGTTATCAGGCCATTGTTATTTCTTGAAAAAAAGGATATTTTGAAGTTTCTGGAAGAAAAACAGATTGAATACAGGAAGGATGAAACAAACCTCTCTATAGATTTTTTCAGAAACCGCATCCGACTGGAAGTAATTCCATTTCTTTCAAAATATAATCCACAGTTAAAGAAGAAAATTGCACAGATATCTTTTTTAATACAGGATGACTTCTTTTTTATTTTAAGAGAGGGTTATAAGGCGTTTGAGAAAATTGTTAAGGGAGATGTTTTAAATATGGCTGAGTACAGGAAACTTGATATATCTATTAAACGTATACTTGCGGGTATCCTTATAGAGAAGATTACAGGGAATCCATACCGCTCCTATAATAAGATAAGACAGCTTGTAGAGTATCTTGACCGCTACCCAGGCAAAAAATTGAAGGTGGAAAAATTACCTCTCTAAAAGGTGTTCACTTAAAATACATATTCTCTGCCATAACATAATCAAAGTTCTTCTCTATCTCATTTGTTCTTATGTGTATCACCTTTTTTGCTATCTCTTCACTTAATTTCCGGATATCCTTACACAGAAGAACTTCCCTTGCTCCCTCTAACGCACCATTCCCTATCTTTATAATCTTATCCTCAGAGATATCAGGTATCAGCCCTATCTTGATTGCGTTCTTAACATCTATGAAATTACCAAAACCACCGGAAAGATAAACCTTTTTAACATCTCCCAGGTCAACAGGATAGTGTTTAAGGAGAAGTTGCCATCCAGTTCTTATTGCTGCCTTTGATGTGATTAGCTGGAAGATATCATTCTGTGTGAGTTTTAGGTCTCCTGTAATATGAAAGTCCTGTTTTATCCGTGCATTTTCTGTCATAATCCCTTTTTCAAGAAGTTGTGCAAGAAGGTCTATGAGCCCTGAACCACAGACACCTATCGGATATTTTTCTCCTATAGTGGAATAAGCAACCCTGCCGTCGACAATCTCTATCTTTTTTATCGCACCTTCAATACCACCTATACCACAACTTACAGAAGCACCTTCAAATGCACCTCCTGCTGCACAGGAAGTAACAATCAATCTATC
>JAMWBP010000150.1 GCA_023819365.1 Candidatus Omnitrophota bacterium | reverse complement strand
GTGGTTCTTGTATGTACTGTAAGGGCTTTGAAGATGCATAGTGGTAAGTTTAAGGTTGTCCCTGGAAGACCGCTTGATAAAAACCTTGTGGCTGAAAACATACCTGCTCTTATAGAGGGAAGTGGTAACCTTGTAAAACAGATAGAAAATGTAAGACATTTTGGTGTTCCTGTGGTTGTAGCAATCAACAGGTTTACCACGGACACAGATAAGGAAATAAAAACACTGATGGAAATTGCTCTGAAATCAGGTGCTGATGATGTGGATGTAAGCGAGGTCTGGGAGAAAGGTGGTGAGGGAGGTATTTCTCTTGCAGAGAAGGTCATTAAGCAATGTGAAAAACCAAATAATTTCAAAATTCTTTATCCAGATGAGTGGGATATAAAACAGAAGATAGAAGAGATTGCTAAAAAGATATATGGAGCAGATGGTGTGAATTATGCCCCTCTGGCTGAAGAAAAAATTGCGCTGTATACTGAATGGGGATTTGGGAATTTACCTGTATGTATGGCAAAGACACACCTTTCTCTTTCCCATGACCCAAATCTTAAAGGCAGACCAACAGGATTTATACTTCCTGTAAGGGATGTTCGGCTTTCAGCAGGTGCCGGATTTGTATATCCTTTGTGTGGAGAGATGAGGACAATGCCGGGATTGCCAACAGTCCCTGCCGGGACAAAGGTTGATATAGATAGTGAAGGCAGGGTAGTTGGACTATTTTAAATATTTTCTTCAACAGCAGAGGCAATCTTTTTATATGTCTTATGGCTGATAATATGTTCAATTTTGCAGGCATCTTCCTTTGCTGTTGCCTCATCTATTTTAAGAAAGTCCTTTAGAAATTTTGTTATAGTTTTGTGTTTCTTATGAATTTCTTCTGCAACATCTCTCCCTTTTTTTGTCAGGGTAACGTAACTATATTTTTTATGTTGTACATAGCCATTTTCCGTAAGAGAGTTTATTGCAGAGACAACAGAAGGATTTTTAACCTTAAGATAATTTCCAATATCTTTAATCCTTGCTTTTCCTTTCTCTTTTTCCAGTATGGCTATTGCTTCAAGGTAATCCTCAAGAGTTTGTGTAAGCATCTTTATCTCCTAATATAATCTAAATCCCTGATAGAACAAAGTCGCTACCAGCCAGCCCACAAATATAGACCATCCAGTTGCAATAACTGCCCATCTTATCCCTACTTCCTGTTTTATTACCGCAATCGTTGCAAGACAGGGGATATAAAGAAGCGACATCAACATAAATGCATAGGCAGATAGAGGTGTAAATAAAGTAGATAGAGCCCTTGTCAATGCTAATTCTCCTCCGAATACAGTTCCTAATGTTCCCACAACAAGTTCTTTTGCGAGTAATCCAAAAAGAAGTGCAACCGCTGCCTGCCAGTATCCAAAACCAGCGGGTCTTAACAAAATAGATAGTTTACCTCCTATAATTCCTATAATACTCTTTTCACTTCCATAAGGAGCAGAGAGAGGGAAATAACTTAAAAACCAGATAATAATAACTCCTCCAAAAATTATAGTCCCTGCCTTTCTTATAAAAAGATAGGAACGTTCCCATGCAGATATTAGCATATTTCTTATATCCGGTGTGTGGTAAAGCGGAAGTTCCATAATAATCGGAGGCGTCTCCTCTTTGAAGAATATCCTTTTAAATAATTTTGCAGTTATAAGCCCAAAGAAGATACCTGTTAGATATAAAGAAAAAAGTATAGAACCGCGGTGATTTTGAAAAAATATACCTGTAAATAGGAGATATACAGGTAATCGTGCTGAACAACTCATAAAAGGAATAGAAAGTGTCGTCAATACCCTGTCTTTCTTTGTCTCAAGAGTTCTTGTAGCCATTATTGCAGGAACATTACATCCAAAACCAAGTATCATAGGGATTGCACTCTTTCCATGTAGCCCTATCTTATGCATAAGACGGTCTGTAACAAAAGCAGCACGTGCTATATATCCGGAGTCCTCTAATGCAGCAAAGATAAAAAACAGCAGAAATATATTTGGAAGAAAAACAAGGACAGAACCAACTCCTCCTATGATACCATTTGTTAAAAAGGATGTAATCCATTCAGGGAAATTCATTGAAGAGAGGACCCTTGAAAGATTTGTTGCTGTAAAAGAAAAAAGGCCTTCAAGGAGGTTTGTAAAAGGGCTCCCCCAGTTAAAGACAATATTGAAAGTAAGCCAGATAAAAAAAAGGAAAAAGATAGTTCCATAAAATGGATGGGTAAATAACCGGTCTAATTTATTTGTAAGTTCTATCTTATCTTCCATAATCTCTATTCTTCTTGTACATTCCTCTATCAGTCCATGAATAAATCCATATCTTTTTTCTATAAGTTGTGTTTCTATATCGGGTATGCGGTTATAAGTCATCTCAATGAGTTGTTTTACTTCTTTATAGAGATTGCCATCCTTTATATGGGACCACATCGTCTCATCGTTCTCAAGTAATCGCAAGGCAAAGAATCTTGAAGGGTAGGGGGATGCTAAATCCTTAATTATGCTTTCAACTTTTGATATTATTTCTTCTACTTCCTGCCCATATCTGGCTTTTATTGTCGGCTGTCTTTCCTGTCCAGATACTTCATAGATAGTTTTTTTGAGTGTTTCTATGCCTGTCTTTTTATTTCCTATAGTTATTACACACTTTGTCCCTAAAAGTTTCTCCATATGGTTAACATCTATTACTAAACCTTTATCTCTTGCAATATCATACATATTCAGGTCCACAATAACCTTCTGTTCAAGTTCAAGGAGTAATGTTACAAGATAGAGATTTCTTTCTATATTAGAGGCGTCCAGTATAACCACAACTGCATCTGCCTTTTCTCTGACAAGTATGTCTCTTGCGATTTTTTCATCTTCTGTAAAGGATGTGAGGGAATATGTACCCGGCAGGTCTATGACCTTAAATTTAACCCCTTCATATATAAAATAACCCTCTTTGATTTCTACCGTGACCCCGGGCCAGTTACCTGTCTTCTGATGGAGCCCTGTAAGTGCATTAAATATTGTTGTCTTTCCAGTATTCGGATTACCTGTAAGAATTATAAGTTTCTCTTCCATTATTTATCTTTATCCTCTTTAAGTTCTTCTACTACTATACCAGCAGCAAGCCCCTGTCCTATCCCTATCCTTGTTCCATTTTTTTCAAGAATTACAGGGCCTGGTGCTGGCTTTATCAACTCAATCTTATCGCCTTCAAATATCCCGAGTATCATCAGCCGTCTGGTGGCTGCGGGACAGTTGGCTTTTATTTTCACTATTTTATATCTTCCCGGAGATGCCTTTATAAGTGTCTCCATAAGAGATTTTAAAAGTTAGACACATCTAACTTTTTTATTATACTCTTTTTTTAGATCCCCTGTCAAGTTTATGTATGTCTGCCACTAAAATTCCGACATAAGAAAATTTAAAAAAG
>JAMWBP010000149.1 GCA_023819365.1 Candidatus Omnitrophota bacterium | reverse complement strand
ATTTATAATTTTTGTACTTGACCTTTTCTTAGGGTCGCTGAAACTTAAACCATCCACATCAGTTATTATAATAAGCATATCTGCTGATATAAGTTCAGCTACATATGAAGAAAGGATATCATTATCACCAACTTTTATCTCATCAACAGCAACACTATCATTTTCGTTTATTATAGGAACAACATTAAGTTTAAGAAGGGTCTGAATTGTTTCTCTGGCATTTCTTCTTCTTACAGGCATCGTAAAGACATCTCTTGTGAGTAGGATTTGCCCTACATTTATTCCTTCTTCTCTGAATAATCTATCATATACCCTCATCAACCTGCTTTGACCTACACTTGCTGCTGCCTGTAAGCTGGAAATATCTTGAGGTCTTTTTTTCCAGCCAAGAAGTTGCATACCTGCCGCTATTGCACCTGATGTTACTATTATTACCTTCACCCCCTTTTCTTCTATGAGATAACAGATCTGTTCAACAAGATGTTCAATAATAGAGAGGTCAAGACGATTATTTGCAGAAGTTAAAACATTGGTTCCTATTTTTATAACAACCTTCCTAATTCCTTTAAATATTCTTAATCTCTCCATTTAGTTCATCTCTAATCTTTTTAAAACTGTAAAGTTTTCTTGTTAGTTCTTCTATATTGCCTTCTTTCAAAATTTTTACCATCGCCGACAAGATTTTTTCAAATTTAGATAGATATTTTAACAGGTTTTCTCTATTTGCAATAAATATCTCTGCCCATAATTCAGGAGAACTCTTTCCAATCCTTGTTGTATCTAAAAATCCAGTTCCTATACAGGATAGAAGAAGATTTCTATTATTAGATTCCTCCAATAATGAAAGTAAAAGATATACTATGAAATGAGGAAGATGACTTGTAATGGCAAGTAATCTATCATGTTCTTCAGGAGAAATCAATATAGTTTTGGCACCAAGAGATTCCCAGAAGTCCTTTATTTTTAATATGTTTTCTTCTTTTGTATATTTACAGGGAGTTATAACAACAAATTTATCTTTAAATAGATTTTTCTGGATCGCTTCTATTCCACTTTTATCAGAACCAGCTATTGGATGAGAACCAACAAAGTTTGAGTCCCTGCCTAAAATTTCAACTGCCTCCTTAACTATTTTTTCTTTTACACTTGCGACATCTGTAACTAAAATAGAGGGATATACCTTATTTATTCTTAAAAAGTATTCCTTTATAGCACTTATAGGTGTGGCTATCACAAGAAAGTCAATGTTTTTTATCCCATCATCAAAATTTATAAAATACTCATCTATTAAGCCCAGTGTTTTTGCTTTTTCAAGGGTGGAATGCCTTCTACTAAAACCAACTACCTTTTCTGCAATTCCTCTTTTTTTTATTTCCAGTGCTAAAGAGCCACCAATCAATCCAATACCAACAATACCAATTGTTTTAAACCTAGTCATAATCAACTATTTATTTCTTATTGCTTTTTGCTCTCAAAAAATTTCAGTATCTCTATAGGAATTGGTAAAATTACCGTTGAGTTTTTCTCTGCTGCAATTTCTGCTGCTGTTTGTAAGAATCTTAATTGAATTGCAATTGGCTCGG
Source organism: Candidatus Omnitrophota bacterium (assembly GCA_023819365.1). Lineage (GTDB taxonomy): Bacteria > Ratteibacteria > UBA8468 > B48-G9 > JAFGKM01 > JAAYXZ01. Next base: position 1,859 of record JAMWBP010000149.1, on the reverse strand, counting down.
AAGCAAGAACTCTTGCTGCTTCCATAAGTTTCTGAGATGCTTGATACTCTCCCTCTGCATTGATAATTCTTGCGCGTCTATCCCTTTCAACTTCTGCCTGTCTTGCCATAGAACGTTTCATTGTCTCTGGTAGTTCTACTTCTTTTATTTCAACAATACTAACCTTTATGCCCCACGGGTCTGTCTGTTCATCTATTATCTGTTGTAGTTGTTGATTAACTGTGTTCCTTTCAGATAGTATCTGGTCAAGTTCAAACTGTCCAGCAATTCCCCTTAGTGTTGTCTGGGCAAGTTGCATAGTTGCAAGATGGTAGTTCTCAACAGTTACAACTGCTTTAGCAGGGTCCATTACCCTGAACCATACAACAGCGTTTATCTTTATCGGGACATTATCCTTAGTCATTACTTCCTGAGGGGTTACATCAAATGTTACAGTCCTTAAACTTACCTTTACCATCTTTTCTACAATAGGGATAATAAAGAAGAGACCAGGACCACGTGCACCCATAAGACGCCCTAGTCGGAATATAACCCCTCTTTCATATTCATTTACTATCTTTATAGCATTCACAAGAAAAATAAATACAACAATCCCTATTATTACTCCAATTCCGCCCATTATCCCCTCCTATGAGATAAATAATTTTCATCTCTACATAAAACTTAACATACCGCTTCTCTTCTGTCAAACTCCTTTCTTGGTTTTTCCCTGATTTTCAAGATATTTTATTATACTCTGTGCTGCTTTTCTTCCCATTCCCATTGCACTTATAACTGTGGCAGAACCTGTTGCAATATCTCCTCCGGCAAAGATACCAGGGATATTTGTTTCTCCTGTTGCTTCATTTACAATAATATTTCCTTTCTTACCTGTCTTGAGATTCTTATATGTAGAGGGTATCAAAGGACTGGGATTCTGCCCTATGGCAACAATCACACAATCAACAGGGAGGATCTCTTCTGAACCTTCAATAGGCACTGGTCTTCGTCTTCCACTCTCATCTGGTTCTCCCAATATATTATGGATGACTCTTACCCCTTTTACATATCCATTTTTATCTCCCAGTATTTCAAGTGGTTGAACAAGAAAAATAAATTTTATCCCTTCTTCCATTGCATGTTCAACTTCTTCCTTCCTTGCAGGCATCTCTTTTTCTGTTCTTCTGTAAAGGACTATAACCTCTTTTGCTCCCAATCTTAACGCAGACCTTGCAGAATCCATTGCAACATTTCCTCCCCCTATAACAGCAACCCTTTCCCCTATACTTACAGGTGTATCATATTCAGGGAAGAGGTAGCCCTTCATAAGGTTGACTCTTGTTAGAAACTCATTTGCAGAATATACCCTCAGTAAATTTTCTCCTGGGATACCCATAAAGGAAGGAAGTCCTGCACCCGAACCTATAAAGATTGCTTTATATCCATTATTGAAAAGGTCGTCTATGGTAAGTGTCTTTCCTATAATGACATCTGTTTTTATCTCTACCCCCAACTTTTTAACAGTTTCAATCTCTTTTTTAACAATCTCTTTTGGCAGACGAAATTCCGGGATTCCGTATGTAAGTACTCCACCGGGACTATGAAGTGCTTCAAAAATAGTTACCTTTATACCACACTTTGCAAGTTCAACCGCACAGGTAAGGCCTGCTGGTCCAGAACCAATAACTGCAACCTTTGTATCAGTTATATTTTTACCGGGAAGGATAGAACAGTTAATCTGTTGCTCTCCTCTGTCAGCAACATATCTTTCAAGTTTTCCTATTGCTACGGGTTGTCCTTTCTTTGAAAGCGTGCAAAGCATTTCACACTGTGTCTCCTGCGGACAAACCCTCCCACATATTGCAGGGAGAAGATTTGTC
>JAMWBP010000148.1 GCA_023819365.1 Candidatus Omnitrophota bacterium | reverse complement strand
GATACCTTCTTCTTCAAGAATTTTTGCTGCCTCCAGACAGAACAGTGTCATCCGTGAATAGGTTATCAGAGATACATCATTACCTTCTCTTTTAACATCCGCCACTCCTATAGGAATAGTATAGTCCTCTTCAGGTACAGGTCCTTTTGTATTATAAAGCATCTTATGCTCAATAAAAACCACAGGATTATCTTCCCTTATTGACGACTTAAGTAGTCCTTTAGCATCGTAAGGTGTTGAAGGCATAACAACCTTTATTCCCGGAATATGAATAAGCCAGGACTCTAAACTCTGTGAATGGTGTGCGCCAAGTGTTCTCCCTGCCCCTCCTTCAGTCCTTATCGTAAGAGGGACAGTACACTTACCTCCAAACATATACCTTATCTTTGCAACCTGATTATTAAGTTGTTCCATACAGAGTCCTATAAAGTCAACATACATAATCTCAACCACAGGCCTCATCCCTGTAAGTGCTGCACCAAGTCCTACTCCAACAATTGCATTTTCTGATATAGGTGTATCAAGGACACGTTCATCACCATATCTCTTCCAAAGCCCTGCTGTAACTCCATAGGCACCACCATAGATAGCAATATCTTCTCCTAACAAAAAGACATTTTGGTCTCTCTCCATCTCTTCAAGTAGTGCCTCATTAAGTGCTTCTCTGTATGTTATCTCCCTCATCATATCTCCTTTCATACATATAAGTCAGTATACAACTCTTCCGGTTCCGGGTAAGGACTTTCTATCGCATATCTTACTGCCTCTTCTATCTCATTTGTAACAAACTCTTCTAATTCTCTAATCTCTTCTTCAGTAAGGATACCCTGTTCTACCATCCTTGCTGAAAACAACTTAATAGGGTCTCTCTCTCGCCAAAACTTTTCTTCTTCTCTTGTCCTGTATACCCTGGGATCGCTTCTGCTGTGTCCATAATATCTATATGTATTGGCCACTATAAAACTTGGCCCTTTACCGTTTCTTGCATATTCAATCCATTTTCCTGCTACTTCCCTTACAGCAAGGACATCCTGTCCATCCACTGTTTCAGATGGCATATCAAAAGCAAGCGCTTTTTTAGAAAGGTCCTCTACTGCACTTGCTCTTTTAACAGAGACACTCATACCATAGTAATTATTTTCGCACACATATACCACAGGAAGTTTCCATAAAGATGCCATATTGAGACATTCAAAAAATATACCATTATTTGTCGCACCGTCCCCGAAAAAACATATAACAATATTGTTTTTCTTCTGAAGTTTCATTGAAAGTCCTGCACCTGTGGCTATACCAATGCCTCCTGCCACAACACCATTTGCACCTAAATTTCCTTTTGAAAGGTCTGCAAGATGAAGAGAACCCCCTTTACCTTTGCATACACCTGTCTTTTTACCTAATATCTCTGCCATAAGCGCCTTAAGGTCCCCATCCTTTGCTATCGCGTGTCCATGTCCGCGGTGGGTACTTGTTATGTAATCATCCAATCTCAGCATTGAAATTACACCTACTGCCACTGCTTCCATACCAGCATAGAGATGTGAACCTCCTTCTGCTATATTTTTAGCAAGAAGGTCCATTATCCTGTCTTCAAACTGTCTTATCTCCATCATCTGTTGAAGAAGTTTTTTTGCAAGTTCTTTATCCATAACCTTCTCCTTTTACGGTAGAATAACTATTTTCAGCCCCTCTTTCTTTTCTACTTTCTCAAGTCCTGTTTTTATCTCTTCCAACGGATATCTATGGGTTATATATTTATCAGGATTTATCCTGCCGGAAGAGATAAGGTTTAATGCAATTCTGTTATGTAGTGGACTTGAACCATGTGTCCCTGTAACAAAGAACTCTCCATAGTGTAATAGGTTGCTGTTGAATTTTATAAAAGGATTTTCTTTGGGAAGTCCTCCAAAATAGTTAACTGAACCCCTTTTTGCAACAAGTTCTATTGCTACTTCCTGTGCCTGATGAACCCCTACAGCCACTATAACCCTATCAGCCATATGTCCATCTGTCAGTTCAGAGACCTTCTTTTTAATATCTTCTTTGCCCATATCTATAAGTATTGCTCCTGTAAACTCAGCCATTTTTATTCTCTCAGAAGAAACATCTGCCAGTATTACCTTACCTGCCCCTGTATTTCTTGCAAGTTCCGCATGGAGACAACCTATGGGACCTGCGCCAAGGATTAAGACAGTATCACCTATCTCTATACGACTGAGAAGTCGTCCATTGATAACGCAGGCAAGCGGTTCTGCCAGTGATGCATATTCAAAAGAGACATTGTCAGGAATTTTGTTTACACATCCATTTCTTACAGCATTTTCAGGAACAAGCATATACTCTGCAAAACCGCCATCATAGTGGTACCCGATGGCTTTAAGGTTATCACACATTGATTGATATCCCTTCCTGCAATAATAACATACCCCACAGGGTATAGCAGGTGCTACTGCTACACGGTCCCCTTCCTTCAGACCATTAACATTTTTACCTGTGGCACTTATAACTCCACTTACCTCATGACCTGTAATGCGGGGGAAAACAATATGTTTATGCCCATAATGAAAGACCTTTATATCTGTCCCGCATATAGCACAACTTTTAACCTTTATAACAATCTCGTTATCTCCGGGGACAGGAATTGGAACATCATCAATAGAAAGGTCTTTAGGTTTTTTTAAAATTGCTGCTTTCACTTTTTATATCCCGGTAGTAATTCCTTATCCTCTCTATAATCTCTTCATCTTTTATACAGGAAACTTCCTTCAACAGAGGCACTACTCCTTTTTCCTCTATAAGTGCCTGCATCTCTACCGCACTTTTATCATCTGGATAATTATAACATAAAGATGAAGCCATAACAAGACAGATATTTTCAGGGTATATCCCCTGAGAAAGACATAGGTCTATAGCACCTGCTATTCTATCATTCGGACCTATCTTTCTCAAAGGGTCTCTTCCAACCCTGAAGACAGTATCATTAAGCAACCTATTATCAAATCTCTTTATAAGGTCCGATATATAACCATCTATCTCTGATATATCAAAATTGTGCTTTTTTATAAGGGCTGCCCTTGCTTCACTTATTACACCATCAAAAATAGCCCTTATATCAGGGTCTTCAATCGCTTCCCATATATAGGTATAACCTTTAAGATATCCCAGATATGCAAGGCACGCATGGGAAAGATTATGGATGAACAACTTCAATTCTTCATAAGGAAATAGGTCTTCTACAGGGTAAAGTCCTCTTATATATGGCACTTTGCCCTTAAATTTTTTCTTCTCAACAGGCAGGATATTATACGGCTCAACAGTAACCAAAAGTGGATATTTTTTCTTCATCTGGTCAGAAAGAGGAGCAACCATCCTGCTTACAACACTCTCTACCAGCCCTGTCCTTTCTTCTAAAAAATATAATCCATTGTGTGATGCATATTTTTTTATCT
>JAMWBP010000147.1 GCA_023819365.1 Candidatus Omnitrophota bacterium | reverse complement strand
CAGTCCATGTTCTAACCTGCCTTATCCCTGCATTTTTACTTGCTGGAGGTATGGTAAGTTTTGTAAATAAAGAAACCATAATAAACTATCTCGGAGAAAAGGTAAATAAACTGAAGTCATTTTCAATATCATCTGTCTCAAGTTTTTTAATTGCTGCCTGCTCCTGTACAGTCATTCCTGTTGCCAGTGGGCTTTACTATACAGGTGCAGGTATTGGTTCTGCTTTTATAGTGTTGTGGGTAGCACCATCTTCTAATATTCTTTCTTTAATCTATACAGGAAATATCATCGGGGTGAAGATTGTTGCAGCAAGGGTAATAAGTTCTCTAATTATGGCATTTGTTGTCGGAAGTGTAATGAGTTTTATATTCAGAAAAGAACAGATTGAGATCGTTAAATTGGAGAAAGAGAAGAAAAAGATTATAGAGAAAAAGTATATAGTTTTTATTATACTAATCCTTCTCTCCCTTCTTATGCCTAACTATCTTGTTCAGAAAGGACCTTACTGGAAAAAGGTTATAGTATGGGTTATCTTCACAACCATTATGGGGATTTATGCATGGAAAAAGATTGAGAAAGGTATGATACAGCAATGGTTAAGGGAGACGATGTTTTTCGTAAGAATAATTTTCCCACTACTACTTGCAGGGGTCTTTATTGTAGGAATTATAGGAGAGGTTTTACCTCAAAACTGGATAGAAAGGTTCCTCGGTGGAAACAGCATAAGGGCAAGTTTCTTTGCTACACTGATAGGTTCAACTACATATTTTGCAACTTTGACAGAGGCACCTTTTGTCGATAAACTTATGAAACTCGGTATGGGTAAAGGACCTGCTCTTGCATTACTTCTAACAGGACCCGGCCTGAGTTTACCAAACTGGATAGCCATTTCCCGTGTTTTCGGAGTTAAAAAAGCAGTAGTTTATGTAATAACAATAATAATCTGTGGGACACTGGTTGGATGGACTACAGGCAATTTTGTTCTAAAGTAAGAAAAAGGAGGGTGATATGGAGATTTTAATAGTAGGTGTTGGATGTCCTAAATGTCAGGCAGTAGAAAAGGTTGTTAAGGAAGCAGTTGTAGATATGAAGATAGATGCAAAGGTCTCTCATCTCTATGATATAAAACAGTTTGCAAAATACAGAGTAACAATAACTCCTGCAATAGTAGTAGATGGTAAAGTTGTACTTGCCGGTAAGGTTCCTTCAAAAGAAGAGGTAAAAAATATTATAGGGAAAAAATAAGAATACAGGGAGGGTAAAAATGGCTAAAAACTACTATCCGATAACAGGTAAATGTACAGGATGTCAAAAAGGAGGTGAGTAAAATGGCAGAAAAACAAAAACCAAGATTTATAATGTGTATTTGCACAGGACAGTGTCCTGGATTTTCAACTCTCAATCTTTGGGAGTTAATCAATTATGTTCGTGGAGAATTAGATGTTGAATACGCGATAGTTCATCCGCAACTATGTGTTGATGATGGTGACAGGTTTATTCATGATTACATAAAACCGAATGTCAAATATGTTATTGGTGCCTGTGATCCAAAGATGCAAAGGAAGATGTTTAAAGATGCCTTTGCTGACGCAGGGGGAAATTATGACGAACAGGTTATATCTCTGGACTTGAGGAATATGTCAACACAGGATGCGATGAATAAAGTAAAAGAGACAATTGAAAGTATCAAGTAAAAGATTGAAAAGGAGATTAAGTTATGCAACGGGATAGGTCTACATATACAGGGTTGCCTCGGAGAGAGATAGATTGGTTTCCCAGGATAGACCAGGAAAAGTGTAAACCAGAAGAGTGCAACTTTCACTGTGTTAAATTCTGTCCTTTTGGGGTATTTTCAAAGAAAGGTGATGGTTTAGTTGAGGTTTCTCAGCCTTATGAGTGTAATGTGGGAGACGAATCATGTAAATTTCAATGTCCGTTTGATGCGATAAGTTTTCCCACAAGAGAAGAACTTAAAGAGATGTTACGTCAAGTACGTGCAAAATATCAAAAAAAGGAGGTGTGAAATTGATGGGTATGTTCGGTGATATTCCAAGAGAAAAAATTCCATGGTTTCCTACTATTGATTATGATAAATGTGTGGGTTGTAAAGAATGTTTTAACTTCTGCCGTAATGGCGTATATGAGTGGGATGAGGAAAACAATAGACCAAAAATAGCCAGGCCATATAACTGTGTAGTGGGTTGTTCTGCCTGTGCTAATCTTTGTAATGGAGAGGCAATTAAATTTCCTAGCAAAAAAGAATTAATGGAAGCAATTGAGAAGGCAAGGGAAAACAAATGAAAAGAAAGTAAAGAAGAAGTTTTGACTTCTAAAAGACCAAAAGAGGGGGTGAATTATGAAAGGAATGGAGATTAAAGTAACCGGACATATAATAGAAAAAGGTGTTTTAGGTATTCTGTTCGGTGCTTTAAAGGATAAAAAATCTGATATCACCGATATTGAGATATCTATTTCTACATTAAAGGGTGGGTGGGAGGAAAAGTGTCCTTCCATAATGACTTTTAAGTTGGTCTCTTTTGAAGAAGAAGATTTAAAGCGGTCTTACAAGGAAGTTTTAGAGTTACTCAAAGAAAATGGTTGCCACCTGATATATCGCAAAGATATCATTTAAGTTAAATTAACCGTGATGTTTTTGTGGATATCAGAAATATGAGCACACGGCAGCAGGCGATAGGGACCATAAAAAAACTTATTTCTGAGAAATAAAGGAACCCATTATGAGGAAGATAAATACAATAGGGTTTATAGGTGGGGGGAGAATTACACACATTATACTTGGTGGATTTAAAAACGCAGGGAAGATAAATGAATACAAGTATATAATAAGTGATATACAGCCAGAAGTTCTGGAAAAATTAAAAAGCGAATATTCTGAGATAACTATCACAGAAGACAATAAACAATCCACATCATCTGATATAGTATTTCTTGCGGTTCATCCACCAGTAATAGAGAAAGTGGCATATGAAATAAAAACCTGCCTGACGCAGAACAAAATTATTATTTCACTTGCTCCAAAAGTTACCATAACAAAACTTTCTGAAATGCTCAATAACTTTAAAAGAATTGTCAGGATGATACCCAATGCCCCATCTATAATAAACAGCGGCTATAACCCTGTTCATTTTTCTCCGACATTCACACAAACAGAAAAAAAAGAATTGTTAAGCATCCTGAGTATCTTGGGAGATAGCCCTGAGGTTGAGGAAGAAAAATTAGAAGCATATGCCATCCTGACTGCAATGGGTCCTACATACCTCTGGTTTCAATTATATGAACTACAGGATATTGTAAGGTCACTTGGATTGTGTGAAAAAGAGATAGAGGAAGGGATAATAAAGATGGTTTGCGGTGCAGTAAGAACAATGTATAAATCGGGACTTTCTCCATCGTGTGTAATGGATTTAGTCCCTGTTAAACCATTAGGAGAACAGGAAGAAAATATAAAAAA
>JAMWBP010000146.1 GCA_023819365.1 Candidatus Omnitrophota bacterium | reverse complement strand
TCTTTTAGAAAATCTATTGCTTCTGTAAAATTCTCTTCTACATACTCTTTTACATTCATCCTGTTATCTCCTCTATTGCCTCTCTGATTACAGAACAACCTTCCCTCAATGCATCCTCCTGTATAATAAGTGGTGGATTTATCTTAATTGTGCCGCCACCAAGTCCTACAGGAGCAAAAAGTAAAAGTCCTTTTTCTACACATCTTCCAACTATCTCAAAGGCAGTGTCAGGGTCAGGTCTTTCAGTCCCTTTCTTCCCTATCTGTAGCCCCCATACAAGCCCTTTTCCGCATAAAAACTGGATACAGTCAAACTTTTTATATATCTCTGTGAGTTCCTCTTCAAGAACATCTCCCATCTTTGCAGCATTCTCAACAAGATTATACTTCTCTATTGCATTTATACTGCCCAATGCAGCAGCACAACAAAGAGGGTTTCCCGTATGGGTACTTGTCATTGTCCCTGGTTCATACAGGTCCATATACTCCTTTTTCCCGACCACTGCGGATACAGGAAGTGAACTGCTTATACCCTTGCCTAAACAGAATATATCAGGGACTATTCCATAGTGCTGAAACCCAAACATCTTACCTGTCCTTCCAAACCCTGCCTGAATTTCATCAAATATAAGGAGTGCACCATTTTTATCACACCACTTCCTCAACTGCTGCGCATACTCTACAGGCATAAGCGCTCCACTTACACCCTGATATGTCTCTGATATAACAGCACAAACATTCTCTGGCTCTATACCTAATTCCTTTATATGTCTCTCAAAAAAATCAAAACTTTTGTCCTTGCATCTTGGCTCACCTGGAAATGGAAGGTAGTATACATCAGGGTCAGGATGGATAATCCATCCTTTCAGTCCTGGAAGTCCACCAAGCATCTGGGCACCAAGTGTCCTGCCATGGAATGAACCCTCATAGGATATAACCACCTTTTTGTTTGTTTTTTTCCCGTAGGTTCTTGCTAATTTAAAGGCACACTCAACTGCTTCAGCGCCTGTGGTAAGGAGAAAAACCTTCTTTAATGGTTCTGGAGATACAGAGGCAATCTTCTCTACAAGGGCAGCCCTTATCTCTGAAGGGAAACAGTAATTATGGAGCAATGGCTTTTCAAGGTATTTCTTTATTTCTGAAAGAACAAGAGGTGCTGAATGTCCTGCGTTTGTAACAAGTACACCTGAACTGAAGTCCAGCCACTTATTCCCGTATTTGTCATAGACCTGTACCCCCTTAGCATGGTCCCAGACCACAGGTGGCTGCCCACTCATTGAAAGTGGTTCATATGTCCTTAACTTTTCAAGTATAGGTATGGATTCAGGAACAGGAATCTCTGTCTTTATCCTTCTATATTTTGTCTCTATATGCGGAACTTTTTTAGGTATAAGTGGATAACTTTTTCCCATCTCCTTTCTCCTTTGTTTTCTCTTCTACAAAAGATATTATTTTACTTATATCTGCAAGCCGCCCTATCCCTTCCTTCCCTGATGCAAGAGGTCCCTTTTCAGGTGGAATAATATAATATCCATTTTTTTTAATTTTTTCAACATTCTCCTGGACTATAGTATTTGTCCACATATTCTCATTCATTGCAGGGGCAAAAACAACAGGCCCTTTGAAGGCAAATATCACACAGGTAAGGAGGTCATCACATATACCTGATGCAACCTTTCCTATAATATTTGCTGTTGCAGGGGCAACAAGTATAATATCTGCAAACTCTGATACAGAGATATGGCCTTCCTTAAAGTCATCTATCTCAAACATCTCTTTATATACAGGCCTTTCTGATAGAACAGAAAGTGTAAGAGGGGTTATAAAATATGTTGCTTCCTTAGTAAGTATTACCTGCACCTCCCAGTTTCTCTTCTTTAACTCCCTTACAATCCCTGCACTCTTATATGCAGCAATGGAACCACACACACCCACCACTATCTTTTTACCCATAACCACCTCCGGATTTGAATATCTCTTTTTCCCTGCTTTACTTAAACCTCTCTGATTCAACTGATATCTGTTTTTTTATGAAATCCATTATCTTTTTAACAAGTCCGTCCTTATCTAACCGCAAAAGCCAGTCATTGTCAAAGTCAGGTGACTCTATCATATTAAGAAAATACGCAAGTAGTTTCAGGTGGAGTTTTCTTTTATCTAAAGAACTTAAAATCACTATAGCAGTATTAACTATCTTCCCATCAAGAAATTCTGTTCCTTTTTTATTTCTGACAAATAATATCTTGATAATTCCTTTACCTTCTATTATCAGATGTGGAATAGCAATCCCCTCTTCAACAACTGTGCTGGATGTCAACTCCCTTTCCATAAACTTTTTCACTATATCTGTCTTTTTTATATCCATCTTCTTTGCAAGGTTCTCCGATACCATTATGAAGAATGGCTCTAATTTCAAATATTCATCTATATCAAGTACACTAATGTTTTTTATAATCTCGTCAAAGACCGCTGAGGCACTCTTGCGGTAATAACTATCTTCCATTATCCTGTCTCTTGAAAGAACGATCTCTTTAAGTTCACTGGATACATCAAGTTCGGTAAGTTCCTTATCTACACTGATAAGCCGCCTTAAAAGATGCTCAAGCGCTGAATCCCTGACCACCTTGTTGTGGATAGTATATCTGTATATCAATCCACCTGCACAGATAAACAACAGGGTAAGAAAGAGAACCCCTGTAGAGACCTCAAGTATAAGAAATCCAGTTATAAGGATACCTGCTATCTGTGTGTATGGATAGAAAGGAGAACGGAAAGTTGGCTGATACCCTGTGATCTTGCTCTCTCTGAAAAGTATTACAGCAGAGTTTGCCAGTATATAACTTATGAGAAATATAACAGACCCTATCTTAACCAGAACCTCTAATTTCAGCAGAACAAGAGCAAATATCATAAAAAGTCCAGTGAAAAGCACTGCGATATAGGGAATATTTTTTCTATTTGTTTTCTGAAATATCTCGGGCATATGTTTGTCTCTGCTCATACCAAGAAGATACCTTGAAGCACTCATAATTCCTGCATTAACAGTGGATATAAAGGCAAGGAAAGCAGCAATACTCACTATCTTTTCAAATAAAGACCCGCCAAAGATATATGCACCATCAGATATGGGAGTGAGTGTTTTGCTTAAGCGTTCAGGGTCAACAACACCAACTGTTACCAGAACCACAAGCATATAAAGGGAAGCAACAACAAGAAGGGAAAGGACCATACCCCTTAAAAGATTTTTCTCAGGGTTTTCTATCTCCTCTGCCATAGCAACTATCTGCGTAAGCCCTCCATATGCAACAAAGACAAAACTTGCAGTGCTGAAAACAGGAAGATACCCCTTAGAGAAGAAAGGGGTTATCTGCTCTTTTTTGATATGTGGAAGCCCCCAGATAGAATACACAAAAAGTATTGCAAGAAGCCCTATAACAAGAAAGACCTGAAAAGCACTGGATTCCTTAACCCCTGCGATATTCAATATTATAAAGAAGATGC
>JAMWBP010000145.1 GCA_023819365.1 Candidatus Omnitrophota bacterium | reverse complement strand
CCTTTCCTTTATCGCACCTTTTTCATCCACCTCTTTACACAAAATTTCATATTTATAAGTTGCGCCTATGGTTACAAAGAAGTTTTTGATTATTGATTTTGCATTCTGTAAAAAACTATCCCTTTTGCTTGCCTCAACACAGATAAATACACCTATTTTGCTTTTTTTAATTGTATATGACTTAAAAACATTTATACCCAACCACTGACACTGAAACCTGTCTATCATCATCTTGGTTTGAGCAGATAAACTACCAAAAAATATAGGACTGGAAACAACAACAGCATCTGCCTTCTCAATAGCAAGATAAAGATTTTGCATATCATCCTGGATTTTACACCTGCCATCTTTCCTTATATCTGCGCACTCCTGACAGGGAACAAATCTCATTTTATTCAAAACAAACTTTTCTATATCTGCTCCTCTGTCTTTTGCTACATTCAGACAGGTGTCCAGTAAAATCTCGCTGTTGCCATTTCTTCTCGGGCTTCCTGAAATACCCACAATTTTTACAGGCATCCTACTCCTTTTCTTCCATCATCTCACCACAACACTCTTTCTTCTCTTCTGATATCTTACCACACCTTTTGCACTCATATACCTTTTTTTCTTCTTTTTTAAAACCATGCCCACACCACTTACACATATTATCCTTGTATGATGAAGTTAGAGTCTTTGAGGGGGGAGTATTTGTACCCCCTGCGAAACCCTATGACTTCACATACAATAATCACCTCCTCTCAATGTTTTTATTTTATAGAAGGGGAAAGAAAGCGGATAATTTTCCTGCTCATACAAAGAGCGAAACGGAGTTTGCTTCTTTCTCCTTCTTGTATATTATATTTTAATATATTAGTGAACCAGGGAAAGAGAGTAGCGTATTTCCCTTACCCTTTAAAAGGGTGCAAAATGAGAGCCTGCTACGGAAAACTTTATGGAGCAATGAATGAAGATAAAGGAAATTACGGCTTTGTCCATCTGTTAGAAACGGATGGCTCTGACCGAATATCAAAGGCAAGGTTACAGGCCATAAAGTTTCCTTTTTTCTCTTTCGGCATCAAAGAGATTAAATCTCTTTTCCCACAAAAAACAGATGCCAGAAAGGAGGTGCCCCTCACATCAAGTTACAAGAGAGAACTACTCTCTTGTCCCTGGCTATCACCTTCTCCTTCTTTTTCGAAAGGAGATAAAATGTCAAAGAGCAATCTTGTTGTAGCGATTGACCTTGGCAAATATCTTTGCCAGGCACTCATCTACAAAAATGGTATCATTATAGAAACATTTTCTTTTCCCAATGTTTCTTTTTCTGGTCTGAAAATACTTCTGGATAAAACATTGAGATATGGAAAAGACCCTGTTTTTGTTTTTGAAGCAACCAATGTTTTCTGGCGACCTTTGTACTTCCACCTTCTTTCTGCAGGGTATCAATGTTTTACCGTTAGTTCTTCTCAAACTGGTGCTTCTCGCAAAACAAAAACACGCAAAACACAGACAGATAAAATTGACTGTAAGGAAGTCATGGAAATTTATCTCAAGGGTGAAGCACATCCAACAAAGTTTCCTCCAGAACCTTTAGTTAGTTTGAGAGAATTGACCAGGCTATACACCCATCTGGTTGATACTAAAACAAATCTGTGTTATCGCATCCGAGAAAATATATATCAACTCTTTCCAGAGTGGGAAACTTGTTTCTCAGATATCTTTTGCAAAAGTAGTCTTTCCCTGATGGAAAAACAAATCTCTTCACCACAGGTATTAACCAGAACCAGAAAGGATAAACTTGCCCATCTTTTGGAAAAAAGCAGTTATGGGAAGTTCAGTATGGGAAAAACAGAACAGTTAAAAGAAAAAGCAGCCAATAGTTTCGGTATATCTGTAGCAGAAGAAGCATTTTCTTTTAACCTTTCCATTCTGGTTAAAACGATAAACTCTATCCAGTCACAACTTTCTCTCCTACAAGAGAAAATTGAAAACCTTTTCTCTCAGGTGCCACAACAACTTTTGACTGTACCTGGATTGGATATCATACCAGCTGCTTGTTTTGTCAGTGAGTTAGGTCAACCAGACAATTTCTCTGATGCTGATCAAGTTGTTGCCTGGTTTGGGTTAGATGTCGTATGGAAATCTTCAGCCGGTAAAGGAAAAGGGTATCATATCTCTAAGACAGGTACTCCTTATGGCAGGAAATGGATGTTTGTGGCAGCTGGTGAGTTTATCAGACATTTCCAACCAGCAAGGGAAAAGTATCTCAAAATTTTCAAAGAACAAAAAGTGCACAAAAAGGCAATAATCCCTATTACTGCAGACTTAGTGAAAATATCGTTTGCTATGTATCGGGATGGCTCTGCATTTGACCCAACCCGATACCATTAAATCACTTAATTGAAAATCAAGGAGCAAAGGTGATAACCAGTATCTTTCAAAGAACTTTTTCAACCACCTTCAGGTGGTATAGGGGGTTTATTTTGTCTATAAACTTTTTTAAAAATTACCCCTTGACTTCTCATTGGAAATCTCCATAATTATTGTTTTTTATCAGCAGTTAGAAGAGTGAGTGATTCTTTTATATTAGAAAGATGGAGTATAACACAACACTTTTTATCAATATCATACCAGGCACAGGTTTCCTCAATACATAAGTCAAAATCATCAATAAATTCAGGGACACCAAAGGTTGCTTCTCCTAATGGCCTCTTCTGTGCTCTAAGACGTAGTGGACACTTCATAAGGGCTCACCTCCTTTTTAAGGATACAGCCCATTCCTGTTTTTATGAGAAGTTTCTTATTACATTAAGAAACTCGTTTTTAAGTAGTTCAAGTTTCTCTTCTGAGTATGCTTCAATACGGATAACAAGTGCTGGTTGTGTGTTTGATGCCCTTACAAGTGTCCAACCATCTGGAAGAAAGACCTTTACTCCATCTATATCAGAAATTTTATTACCTTTTGAGATGAAAAATTCTTTAATTTGTTTCACAATCTCAAACTTCTTTTCATCAGGGACTTGAAGCCGTATCTCAGGTGTTGAGTAATATCTTCTAACTCCTTTGAGTAATTCAGAAAGGGTTTTACCTGTCTTATCCATTATCTTAAGAAGTCGTAATGAAGCATATATAGCATCATCATATCCGTAATATTCATCTGCAAAGTATAGGTGTCCTGAAAGTTCTCCTGCAAGTGGTGCCTTTTCAATATGCATCTTGTTCTCTATAAGAGAGTGTCCTGTCTTCCACATCAATGGAACCCCACCCGCTTTTGATATCTCTTCTTCTAACGCCTTACTACACTTCACATCAAATATGATTTTTGCTCCCTGCATATTCTTTAATATATCTCTGGCATATATAATCAACAACTGGTCTCCCCATAGGATATTACCTTTTTCATCTACTACACCAAGCCGGTCTCCATCCCCATCATATCCAAGACCTGCCTCACGATTATTATCTTTTACTGCTTTTATAAGGTCTTTCAGGTGCTCAGGGACAAGAGGGTCAGGTAGGGG
>JAMWBP010000144.1 GCA_023819365.1 Candidatus Omnitrophota bacterium | reverse complement strand
AGGAGCAATGACACCAAGACATGCACTTGACCATTTTAAACCCAGTTCTTTACTGATTACTCCTGGTGATAGAGAAGATATTATTCTTGCAGCACTTTCGGTATTCCCTCAAAATTTAATCAAATGCATTCTTTTAACAGGAGGGCTATATCCTCATAAGACAATTCTTGACTTAATTAAAAAATATGACTTCCCAACAATTATTGCTTCTGATGGAACATATGAAGTTGCTTCTATGATAAATAATCTTGTAGTGAAACTTACAGAAAATGACCTTGATAAGATTGAAATATCCAGAAAACTTATAGAAGAAAATGTTAACCTTGAAGAGATTTTAAAATGATAAAATCAGTTTTTCTTACAGTTCAGCCATTTAACAAGAAAATCCTTGTAAAAAAAGGAAGTGATATCTTGTCATCTCTTGTCAAAGGAGGTATCTTTATTACTTCACATTGTGGCGGAAAGGGTATATGCAGAAAATGTAAGATTAAAATTCTGAAAGGCAGTTTTTACTCAGAAGAGGAAGAGAAACTAACTGAAGAGAGAAAAGATAAAAATATCTATCTTGCCTGCAGAACAAAAGTTATGGGAAACCTTGAGATTGAAATCCTCCCTGAAACAGTGATCTCTGAAAAGGTAGAAGACAAAACATTTGAAAAAGAAGGGGAATTTAGTTATAGAACACACCCTGTGAAGGATGACTTCGGCCTTTCTCCAATAACTAAAAAAATCTTCTTAAAATTACCACAACCCTCCTTTGAAGATACAACAAGTGATTACGAAAGGTTGTTAAGGGAATTAAAAAAAATAACGGATGAGATTCCCTTCAGCATAAATATTGAAAGCATAAGGAAACTGCCGAATATATTGAGAGATGGACTTGGAGAATTAACTCTTACTGTTGTAAAAGATGAAAAATATTACGAAGTAGTTAATATTGAGCAAGGGGATACCTCACTAAATAACTTTGGTATTGCAATTGATATTGGTACTACGACTATTGCTGCAAGTTTATTGGATATAAAAGAGGAGGTGGTTTTAAAGAAAGGAGTTACATTTAACAGGCAGGCAAGTTTTGGAGATGATATAATTTCAAGAATTGTCTTTGCAGAAAAAAAAGGTGGGCTTAAAAAGTTGCATCAGGCTGTTGTAGAAACAGTAAATGGGATGATAGTAAACTTGACAGAAAGTTGTGGGATTTCTATAAATGATATCTACTGTGTTGTAATTTCAGGAAATATGACTATGGTCCATTTACTACTGGAAATAAATCCTTCGTTTTTGAGAAAAGAACCATATATCCCTGTTGCAAATATTTTCCCTCTATTTAAAAGTTCTGATGTCGGGATAAGAATAAATCGTAAGGGAGTTGTTGCTACTATTCCGGGTGGGTATCCTTATGTTGGCGGAGATATAACAGCGGGAATTCTTATCTCCGGTATTTACAAAGAAGAGGTATTATCTCTCTTTGTTGATATAGGCACAAATGGTGAGATTGTAGTTGGAAACAAGGACTTTCTTGTTTGCGCTTCTGCCTCTGCAGGACCCGCCTTTGAAGGAAGCGGGGTTAGAAATGGAGTAAGAGTGATGGAGGGGGCTATACAGACATTTCAGATAAGAAACGAGGATGTCCATTTTGAAACCGTTGGAGGTACCAAGCCAATCGGAATCTGTGGTTCCGGATATATTGAACTCCTCTGTGAACTTTTTAAGAATAATATAATAAATAGAAACGGAATATTCATAGGTAAACACAAAAGAATAATTGAAAAAGATGGAATGAAGGAATTTGTTGTTACTGAGAATAGCGCAAATGGTGAGGAGATCGCAATCACTCAGGCCGATATTGATAATCTGATAAGGGCAAAAGGAGCGATATTTTCTGCTATCTCAACTATCCTGAAGACAATTGGCTTAAAATTTGAAGATATAAAAAAATTTTATATTGCTGGTGGTTTTGGAAACAGTATAAATATTAAGAAAGCAGTTGAGATTGGACTTCTGCCAGACCTTCCAGAAGAGAGATTTAAATTCCTAGGGAATACTTCCTTAAGAGGGGCTGAGGGTTATATATTAAGTGAGGAGTTTAGAAGATTGTCAAGAGAAATAATTAAAAAACTTACCTATGTTGATCTGTCAAGGAGTCCTATTTATATGGAAGAATATATGAAATCACTTTTTATACCTCATACTGATTATTTAGAAACATTGGAATTTAAATAATTCTAATGATTTAAGGAATTGTTATAGTATGCTATCCAAGAAATTCCAGAAGGGATTTCAGGGGAAGGCCTCCTCTGACTTCTTGGAAAGGAGGTAAGATGCTTAAAATAGGAGTTGCTGGAAAAGGAGGAACAGGCAAGACAACCCTATCTTCTTTAATTATTCTTTCCCTTTTGAGAGAAAATGAAAAACCAGTCCTTGCCATTGATGCAGACCCGAATAGTAATCTTGCAGAAAACCTTGGAATTCCCCAGACAAAGTCACTTGTTGAAATTATTGATGAGATAGAAAAAGTTAAAAACAATCTGCCATATGGAATAGAAAAGTCAAAATATCTTGAAATAAAAATTCAGGAAGCAATCAGAGAAGAGAATGGTTTTGATTTGCTTGTAATGGGGAAAACAGAAGGGCCTGGTTGTTACTGCTATGCAAATAATCTATTAAGAGAATGGATGGAAAAGATTGAAAAAAACTATAAGTTTGTTGTTATGGATAATGAAGCCGGGATGGAACATATCTCAAGGAGGACATCAGGAAATCTTGACATCCTTTTCATTGTATCTCTTTGCGATAAAATTTCCTTAAGGACAGCAGAAAGTATTTCCAGAATGATAGGCACCCTTAAACTAAATATAAAAAAAACATATCTTGTTGTAAATGAGTTCCGAGGAGAAAATATAAAATCTGAAACTAAAATTTCATTACCTGTGGCATTCACCATCCCTTTTGATAACGAGATTTACAAACTTTTAGAGGAAGGAAAAGGAATTTTGAATCTATCAAAAGATTCACCTGCCTTCAAATCTGTCAGAAAATTTTTCAACTGCTACCTACAAACAGGCAAAACCTGACCATAGCAATTGATAAAATTTCAGGTTTCTCTCTTGAAGTAAAGGAAAAATTATTCTCTTTTATCCTATGTTTAACAAAATTTGCGGTAAAGTACCCCTTTGGAATGCCTTTTAATATCTATATTTTAGAGTATTTACGGATAGTAGAGCCGGATAGAGAAGGATGGAATAGTAAAAAAGGTAATTGCCAATTTAGGGAGCAAAAAATATGAGATGTCCCAAAAAATGAACTCACTTTAAAATCTTCTACTTTACCGGCTTTGCATCAGGAAAAACCCCATCTTCAATACCTCATCCTTTTCCCCTCCTTTATCAGAATTTTTTTAATAATTCCTGAAAGTGCCTGAATTTCAAGTTCCTTTTCAGCAATAATACGCTTAAACCTTGAATCTTCATCCTCAAGAAGTTTAAGTATCTTAGATTGTGAAGATGAG
>JAMWBP010000143.1:2421-3530 GCA_023819365.1 Candidatus Omnitrophota bacterium | reverse complement strand
TGGAAAGATAGTGTGTTTTACCTATCCGCTTATAGGCAACTATGGTATAAATTATGAAGATATAGAAACTGATATGGTTTTTCCTGCTGGTATTATTATTTCAGAATACAGTGAGATATACAGCAACTTCAGGGCAAGGTGTTCACTGAAAGAGTTTTTAAAAGGGAAAGATATAACTGTTATTGAAGGGCTGGATACACAACTTATAACCGAGATAATCAGGGATAACAAAGGGATGAAAGGAACAATTTCTCCTTTTTCATCGGATGAAAAAGAGATATTCAGTAGGATGAAGAAAGATACAGAAATTTCTATTCCTGTAGAGAAGGATGTTTTTTTAAAGAAGGGCGTTCCATATATTGCAGTTCTCAATAAGATAAAAAAAAGTGAAGTATCTCTTCTAAAATCCTTTGGAATACAAATAATCTTTTTAAGTGATACCTGCCCAGAAGTGAAGGATGTTCTTTCTATGGCAAAGATGATTTATCTTTCTTCTTCCTTTGAAGATATAAATTCTATTAAAAGGACGGCAGAGATAATAAAGGAATTTATAGGTAAGATACCTGTTTTTGGCACAGGAGCAGGGCACCTTGCAGTTGCCATTGCTATGGGAGGAAGGATGGCGGATGAGAAGGTTAATCATTATGGAGTGAATCATCCTGTCCGTGACATAATAACAGGAAAGAAATATATTACAGAACAGGCACACAGTTTAATAGTGGAAAGTGTATCTATAAAAAATATGACAAGGTTTATCAATATTACTGATGCCTCTGTAGAGGGTATTGCAGATAGGGATAGTAAGATTATTTCCACAACATTCCAACCCAAAAAAGAGTTTATAGAAGAAATTTTATGAAAGGGGAGTAGATGCCTAAAAGGAAAGATATAAAAAAAGTAATGATAATCGGTTCAGGTCCTATTATAATAGGGCAGGCATGCGAGTTTGACTATTCTGGCTCTCAGGCATGTAAATCGTTGAGAGAAGAGGGTTATAATATAGTCCTTGTCAACAGCAATCCCGCTACGATTATGACAGACCCTCAGATGGCTGATTCAATATATCTGGAGCCCCTTACAGTAGATGTCGTAGCAAAGATAATAGAAAA
>JAMWBP010000143.1:0-2411 GCA_023819365.1 Candidatus Omnitrophota bacterium | reverse complement strand
TCCAACACTTGGAGGTCAGACAGGACTTAACCTTGCGACATTCCTTGCGAAAGAAGGTGTGCTGGATAAATATGGTGTTGAGGTAATAGGTGCTAATATAGAAGCTATTGCCAGAGCAGAGGATAGGGAACTTTTTAAGAAAGCAATGATAGAGATTGGCCTTAAGGTTCCAGAGAGTGCACTTGCCTATAATCTTGAAGAAGGGCTTGAGATAGGTAAAAAGATGGGGTTCCCACTTATCTTAAGGACTGCCTATACACTCGGAGGAACAGGTGGTTCTGTTGCCTATAATATGGAAGAATTTGAGAAGAAACTGGAATTTGCTCTTGATACAAGTCCTATCCATGAGGTTTTAATAGAACAGTCGGTTTTAGGATGGAAGGAGATAGAGTTTGAGGTAATGAGGGATATAGAAGACAATGCAATTATTGTTACATCAATGGAAAATGTTGACCCTATGGGACTCCACACAGGAGATAGTATTGTAGTTGCTCCATCTCAGACATTAAGTACAGAAGAATATGAAAATCTTGTTGAACTTTCTAAAAGGGTGATAAGAAAGATAGGAGTGAATGGAGGTGCTAATATACAATATGCTGTAAATCCGGCAAATGGAGATGTCGTTATTATAGAAGTAAATCCAAGGGTATCAAGAAGTTCAGCCCTTGCATCAAAGGCAACCGGTTTTCCCATAGCAAGGATAGCAACAAAGTTAGCCGTTGGCTATACTCTTGATGAGATAAAAAACCAGATAACAGGGAAGACAACCTGTTTTTCAGAGCCGACAGTTGACTATTGCGTTTTTAAAATCCCACGGTTTACTTTTGAAAAGTTCCCCGGTGCTGATACCACCATAACAACCTCTATGAAGGCAGTAGGTGAGGCAATGTCTATAGGGAGAAACTTCCGTGAGGCACTCCAAAAAGGAATTCGTTCACTTGAAATAGGTAGATATGGGCTTGGTTCTGACAGAAAAGATAGATGGGATATCAACCATAAATTTACTGAAGAAGAGAAGGAACTGATAATAAAAAAAATAGCCATCCCTGATGATGAAAGGATATTTTATTTAAGATATGCAGTAATCGCAGGATTTACTATTGATGAGATATATAAACACTCAGCAGTTGACCCCTGGTTTCTTTACAATATAAAGGAAATTGTTGATATGGAAAAAGAACTTTATAAATACGATATCAATACAATACCATCAGAACTTCTCAGGAAAGCCAAAAAGTCAGGTTTTTCAGATAGGCAACTTGCTTTTATATTTAAATGTAGTGAAAGAGATGTAAGAGAAAAAAGAGATAAAGAGAAAATAAAAGCGGTTTTTAAACCAGTGGATAGTGTAGCAGGGGAATATAAAGCAGAAAGGCCATACTACTATTCTACATTTGAACAGTCAGATACAGTCCCTGATACTAAAAGGAAAAAGGTAGTAATACTTGGAGGTGGTCCTAATAGGATAGGACAGGGTATAGAGTTTGATTACTGTTGTGTCCATGCCTCTTTTGCCTTAAGGGAGGAGGGATATGAAAGTATAATGGTTAACTGTAATCCTGAGACAGTGAGTACCGACTATGACACATCAGACAGATTATACTTTGAACCCATAACTGTGGAGGATGTATTAAATATTGTAGAAAAAGAAAAACCAGAAGGGGTTATATTACAGTTTGGTGGGCAGACACCTCTTAACCTTGCGATACCTTTAAAAGAGGAAGGAGTAAAGATTTTAGGGACAAGTCCTGAAGCCATAGATATTGCCGAGGACAGGGAAAAATTTAAAAATCTTATTGAAAAACTTTCCTTAAAACAGCCCCCAAATGGGACAGCCACCTCATTTAAAGAAGCAGATGCAATAGCAGAACGGATCGGCTATCCTGTACTTGTAAGACCATCCTATGTTTTGGGTGGAAGGGCTATGGAGATTGTTTATGACAGGGCATCACTTGAAGAATTTATGCAAAAGGCGGTGGATGTTTCATCTGAAAGGCCAGTGCTTATAGATAAGTTTCTTGAGGATGCTGTGGAAGTGGATGTAGATGCTATATGTGATGGAAATCAGTGTGTTATTGGTGGGATTATGGAGCATATTGAAGAGGCAGGGGTTCACTCAGGTGATAGTGCAATGGTTCTGCCACCATACAGTTTAGATAAAAAGATTATAGAAGAGATAACAGAGGCAACAAAAAAACTTGCTCTTGAATTAAATATCAGGGGACTGATAAATATACAGTATGCTGTAAAAGATAGAACTGTTTATATCCTTGAGGTCAACCCCCGTGCCTCCAGAACAGTTCCTTTTGTAAGTAAAGTAATAGGTGTGCCGCTTGCAAAACTTGCAACAAAAATAATGATTGGTAAGACACTGAAAGAATTGGGCTTTGTTAAAGAAGTTTATGTTGACT
>JAMWBP010000142.1 GCA_023819365.1 Candidatus Omnitrophota bacterium | reverse complement strand
CCCCTTTTTATAAAATTCCCTCGGAGATGGATATTTTCGTATAGATTTTTTAATAAGGCAACGATAAAATTTTATATAGATTTTTAATGAAGCAATGGGGTTGGTTGACAAAGATAGAAATATATGTAAAAATGAATTCGAAGAAATTGAAAAGGTGTTTTACGATGCACCCAACTTATACTACATCCTACTGAATATGGGTATGACAATAGCGGAAAAAATTCTTTCTTCTCACTCAGGAAAGAAGGTATTTGCAGGGGAGATTGTACTTGCAAAGGTGGACTTTTTAATGGCACAGGATGGTACTGCCCCTCTTGTGATAAAAGCATTTGAACAATTTGAGACAGATAAAGTATTTAATCATAAGAAAGTAGCATTTGTGATAGACCATAACAGCCCAAGTCAAAGTCAGGGTGTATCCGCTCTTCATAAGATGATGAGGGACTTTGCTAAAAGATACGGGATAAAACTTTTTGATATAGGGGATGGTATCTGTCACATACTTTTACCTGAAAATGGACTGGTAAGTTGTGGTGATTTAGTCCTTGGAGCAGATAGTCATACACCTACATATGGCGCACTTAATGTGATGTCCTGCGGTGTTGGCTCAACAGACCTTGCTATAGCACTTCTTACAGGACAGCAGTGGTTCAAGGTTCCTCAAACCATCAAGATAATTCTTAAAGGGGAAAAACATAAAGGCATTTACGGTAAAGATATAGCACTTTATATTGTGAAAGTACTTACAGCCGAAGGGGCAACATATAAAAGCGTAGAAATTACAGGAGCATCTATTAAAAATATCAGTATGAGTGAAAGGTTTACCATATGCAATCTTATGACTGAGGTTGGTGCAAAGTGTGGGATAATGGAGGTTGATAAAAAGACAGAGCAATGGCTTAAGCAACACAATATAAAAAGATATACACCTATTTTTCCTGATAAAGATGCTGTATATGAAAGAGAATTAGAGATAGATATATCAAAACTTTCTCCACAGGTAGCAAAGCCCCATACGGTTGATAATGTAGCAGATATTGAAGATGTTAAAGGAATAGAGATACAACAGGCATTTATAGGGACATGTACCAATGGAAGAACTGATGACTTTGCTGTCGCAGCATCAATATTGAAAGGAAGAAGGGTAAAGGAAGGTGTGCGACTTATATGTACTCCGGGTTCAAAGGCGATATACCTTGAGTGTGTAAGAAAAGGATATATACAGACAATAATTGAAGCAGGTGGTTGTGTTACAAATCCTGGTTGTGGACCCTGTGTTGGAACGCATCAGGGTATTCCTTCAGATGGGGAGAATGTTATCTCAACTGCTAACAGGAATTTCAAAGGAAGGATGGGTAACCAGAATGCCTTTATCTACCTTGCCTCTCCTGCTGTAGTTGCGGCAAGTGCTGTAGAAGGAAAGATTGCAGATCCCAGGAAGTACCTGAAAAAGTAATGGAATATGGATATTCTAAACCTGAAGATATGGGAATTGAAAACACTGATAGAAAGAAAAGAAATTTCATCTGTTGAAATTACAGAGAAGGTCATATCGGAGATAGAAAATAGAGATAAAGAGATTCATAGCTATCTTTCAGTAAATCCTCGTGCAGTCCAGGAGGCAGAAGAGATAGATAAAAGAATAGCCAGAGGAGAAGATACAGGGATACTTAGTGGGGTTCCTGTTGCGATAAAGGACAATATATGTGTTAAGGGATTACCAGCAACTTGCGCCTCAAAAATTCTTGAAAATTTTTTCCCACCTTATAATGCAACGGTAATAGATAAAATAAAGAAACAAGGGGCTATTATTATAGGTAAAACAAATATGGATGAGTTTGCCTTTGGTTCTTCCACAGAAAATTCTGCTTTTGGTCCAACAAAAAATCCACTTGACCTTCAACGGGTTCCTGGTGGTTCTTCAGGTGGCTCTGCAGCCGCTGTGTCTGCAAACCTATGTTTTGCTGCCTTAGGTTCTGATACAGGTGGTTCCATAAGACAACCGGCCTCTTTCTGTGGAGTGGTGGGGTTAAAACCAACCTATGGCAGGGTTTCAAGATACGGACTTATTGCTTTTGCTTCTTCGCTTGACCAGATAGGACCTATTACAAAGGATGTAAGGGATACAGCAATAATGATGAATGTGATATGCGGAAGGGATGAAAACGACTCCACATCTGTTGATGTAACTGTACCTGACTACACTGGATTTCTAAACAGAGAGGTAAAAGGACTGAAGATAGGGATACCGGATGAGTATTTTATTGAAGGGACAGACAGGGCAGTTAAAGATAAAATTATTGAAGTGGTGGAAAAAATGGAAGATATGGGTATGGTTATTAAAAAAATATCTCTCCCACATACCCAGTACGGTATAGCTGTTTATTATATCCTTGCAACAGCAGAGGCAAGCTCCAACCTTGCAAGGTTTGATGGTGTGAAATATGGATACAGAACAGATGACTATACCAACCTTTACCAGATGTATGTAAACACCAGAGGAGAAGGTTTTAGTAAGGAAGTAAAGAGAAGGATAATCCTTGGTACATTTGTTCTTTCTTCCGGCTATTATGAGGCATATTATCTTAAGGCACAGAAGGTAAGAGCCCTTATAAAAAAGGATTTTACAGAGGCATTCAAAGAAGTAGATGTTATTATTACTCCTACGACTCCTGAACTTCCTTTTAAGTTCGGAGAAAAGACAGAGCCGCTTAAGATGTATCTTTCTGATATATTCACAGTCAATGTAAATTTGGCAGGGCTTCCTGCAATAAGCATACCTGCAGGGTCTGTTGGTAATCTGCCAGTAGGTTTGCAGATTATTACACCACACTTCAGGGAGGACCGTCTTATAGAGGTTGCCTCTTTTATAGAAAGTTATATGAAAGGAGCATAAATGGAAAAATTTCTTACCAGGCGGGCATTCATCACAGGTCTTCTGCTTTCTATTGCTATTGCATTTGTAGCACAGTATTCTGTAAATATCACCCACAGTTCTTATATGGCAATAGACCATATGCCGGCAGGAGGTATATTTTTCTTCTTTGTACTTGTTTTTATAATTAATACATTGTTCAAACTGATAAGGCCTTCTCTTGCCTTTTCCCCCGGTGAACTACTTCTGGTTTATATAATGGTACTTGTTGCTTCTTCTGTGACAGAGATGGGACTTGGGAGTCAAATACTGCCCATTATCTCAGGTCCGATGTATTATGCTTCTCCAGAAAACCAGTGGGAAGGTCTTATCTTCCCGCATCTTAAAAAATTCCTGATAGTTAATAATCAAGATGCAGCGAGATATTTTTTTGAAGGACTGCCTTCAGGTATGAAAATTCCATGGGCAGCATGGATTAAACCACTCTCTGTATGGTTACCGTTTATTTTTACACTCTATTTTGTTATGTTCTGTGTCGCCTCTATATTAAGAAAACAGTGGGTTGAGAAGGAACGGCTTATATATCCT
Organism: Candidatus Omnitrophota bacterium; assembly: GCA_023819365.1. Lineage (GTDB taxonomy): Bacteria > Ratteibacteria > UBA8468 > B48-G9 > JAFGKM01 > JAAYXZ01. The sequence goes on along the minus strand of JAMWBP010000142.1, from coordinate 76 downwards.
CTGACTATACTGCCAAAGGAGATGGTCAAACAAACCGATAAAAAAGAAAAAATTCCTCCTTTTTTTAAAAATCCTC
>JAMWBP010000141.1 GCA_023819365.1 Candidatus Omnitrophota bacterium | reverse complement strand
GTTTTTAAGACTTACTGTATGAGGGACTGAGTGGTCTGAATGAAATATATACCTTCCATTTTCCATAGCAATCCCTACCTTCCTTTTTATCTCTTCTTTTATCCTTTCTCTGTCAGAACTTAAAACTTCAGCAGAGATATTCCCAAAAAGTGTAATTTTATCACCAAAAATTTTTTTATATTCTCTCACATCATTCCCACATCTTGCCTCAAGTGGCTGGATGGCATCAACTCCAACCTCAATCAGAAGAGGGATGATTTCCTTCACATAACCATCACAGTGAAATATCAAGAATAGTCCATGTTCCTTGCAGAACTTTTTTATCCTTTGGTGGCAGGGAATTACCAGTTCCTTGAAAATTTCTGGAGAGAAAAACATCCCATTTTTATAACATAGGTCAGACCATATCCATAAGGTGTCTATTCTAACCCCTTTATTTAGAACCATTTTGCACATCTCAAGATTGAATTCTGTAACTTTTTCCATAATTTCTAAAATAAGTTCTTTATTCTCAATAAAGAGAGGGAGCCCATTTTCAAATCCAAAAGTGCGCTCAAGCACAAACCATGCGGGTTCTTCAATAGTTAAGGCAGTAAAATCCCCTCTTTCCTTCACTTTTAAAAAAGTATCTACAATATTCTCCGGTATCCTTTTCTCATCAGGATTAAGATACTGTTTCATCCTGTCCCAGTCCTCTTTGGATTTTAAAGGATACTCAATAACATAAGGAACACCATAGTTTGGACTATTCGGCTTCCAATCCTTTACCTTTTTCCCGTAATTGTCTATAAAGACATAATATTCATCCCTTTCATCCAAAATCTTTGTCTCAGGATAGAATCCACTGTTATAGTAAAAAATTGTTATCCTGTCCATCTCTAAGTACTCATATACATCTACATCTTCAGGCAGTCCTTCCTTTTTCCATCTCTCTATTGTCTTTGGCCAGAAAGATACTTCACATATAGGGACTCTGTCAGGAATCTTTCCTGCCAGGACTCTTTTTATTCTTTCATCACTTCTCATTGGAAATGCTCCTTTTTATTAAACAGGTAACTTTCCACAAATTTAAGTAGTGGTTATTTTAGTATATCTATCTTGGGTGCAAAAGGCAAGTCCCCGCACGGATAGGGTATCTTTGGTAACACATTCCCATCCAATTTTTCCCTCCCATTTTCCTCTATTTATTTTTATATCATAATAAAAGTCAATTGTAGCAGTGTCCTCCTCATTTACTATTATCTCCCTTAATGCAATACACCCTTTTATTCCTTAAGATAAGTATCCCCCTCTCCTTTGTCCTCTCCCCTCTGTTCCCCTAACCTTTCTCCTCTCCACTACGGGGAGATTGTATGGGTGAGGGGCCTTTCCCCTCTCCCCGCTGGGGAGAGGGTATGGGTGAGGGGCTGGTTGAGACCTTGCCTGTACTTTCTAACATTAGTACTTTGGCGGACTATCGTCCTCCACTAATACTTTGGCGGACTGTCGCACTAGGGAGGAAATTAAAAAATTTTTTCATCTTTAATTCTGGAAGATAAACAAATTTAGAGTATAATAAAGCCAAGGATTTTTTATTATGTTTATAAAACTTTTTATACGGATACTGGCTATATTCGGGATGATAGCAGCAGGAGCCATTGCAAGAAGGTTGAATATGCTAACAAAGGACACAGCAAGCCAGATGTCACGGATTACAACAAACTTCTTTTATCCTGCTCTTATATTTACTTATCTTGTAAGTAATTTCTCTCTTAAAGAACTGGCTGAAAACTGGGTGCTCCCTTTCGGAACACTTATCATAATGGCTTCCGGTTATATCACAGGGAATATATTTTCTCGTTTTACTGCCTTTAAGAATGAAAAAGAAAAGGGGCAGTTTCTCTTTCAGTGTACCATTAACAACTACTCCTTTCTTCCTCTTCCTATTGCCCTTATGTTATACGGAAACACAGGGGTTGCCTACCTTATCTTCTCCACACTTGGTTCAGAAATATCTGTATGGACGATGGGTGTCTTTGCACTTACAGGTAATAAGTTTCGCAGGGATAGTGTAAAAAATCTCCTGAGTGTCCCGATGATTGCCATTGTGTTTTCTATCATAGTAATAGCAATAAGAGATATGTGTATCTATAACTGCCCATGGATTATAAGAGAAATAGGAACTTCTTTCTTCTCTGTCATTGATATCTTTGGTAAAGGCACCATACCGGTTGCTATGTTTATTGCAGGGAGTAGAATGGCAGACCTGAAAGTCCATCATTTACTTACAACCTTGCAGGGTTATATCATTACTCTACGGCTACTGGTTATACCTGCAATAAGTGCAATAGTTTTATATCTGCTTCCTTTTCCTGTTGAGGCAAGAAATATCCTGCTTGTTGTTGCTGTGATGCCATCTGCTATAGCAAGTGTGGTTTTAAGTGAGGTCTATAACTCAGATACAGAGTTTGCTGCTTCATCTGTCCTTACCACACATCTATTTTCGCTTATTACCATCCCCCTCTGGCTCTCTTTCCTGTTAAAGTGATTCTTTGACTTCTTTCCCATACAGGTCATAGTCAGTAGCAGATGTAATATAAACCTTTGCTGTATCACCCGGTTTAATGACACCTTCTGCTTTTACATAACAAGTTCCATCTATCTCTGGTGCGTCAAACTCTGTCCTGCCTGTGAAGAGATTTCCTGCTTTCCCTTCAATAAGCACATATACTTTTTTGCCCACCATCTTTTGTAATTTCTTCCGGGATATCTTCCTCTGGATTTCCATAACTATCTTTTCTCTCTCTTTTTTTGTTTCTTCATCTACAACCCCATTAAGATTAAATGCAGACGTTCCTTCTTCCCTTGAGTATCTGAATACCCCCAATCGGTCAAACTCTTTTTCTTTAATAAAGTCAATAAGCATCCTGAAATGTTTTTCTTTTTCTCCGGGAAAGCCCACGATAAATGTTGTTCTGAGTTTAATATCAGGCACTGTCTTTCTTATCCTGTCAATAAGTTTGTTGTAGTCAATCACAGGGCGGTTCATTTTTTTAAGTATATCTGGATGGATATGCTGTAGTGGTATATCAAGGTATCTGCAGATATTTTTATTTGCTGCAATTGTTTCAAGTACACTATCAGTAAGATGAGCAGGGTGCATATACATAACACGTATCCAGAAGAAGTTAAGTTGAGAAAGTTTCAAAAGCAATTTATCCAGCAAACACTTTCCTGCTATATCCTTTCCATAGTTTCCTGTATCCTGAGCAACAAGTACCAATTCCTTTATTCCTGTTTTTTCAAGGGTTTCTGCCTCCCTTAAAATATCTTCTATGCTTCTACTTCTCAGATATCCCCTGATTTTTGGGATAAGACAATAACTGCAAAAGTTATTACATCCATCAGAGATTTTAAGGTATGCATATGGAAATGTAGATATAAGTCGGGGATAATTATTATCTACACAGAAGCTATTTCCTGAAATAAATTTTTTCTCAAATCCTTTTTTTATTGCATCTATTAGAACAGGTGGGCTGCCTCCCTCAACCAGCATATCAACA
>JAMWBP010000140.1 GCA_023819365.1 Candidatus Omnitrophota bacterium | reverse complement strand
TTCAATTCTTATCTCTTCTAATGCCCTTTGCATCCGTTCAATCGCTTCGGCTCTATTTATACCGTAGGCAATGAGTTTTACTATCAAACTATCATAAAAGGGAGGGATTGTGTAGCCCTCATATATATGGGTATCGACCCTGATACCCGGTCCTCCCGGTAGAATAAGTTTCTTTATCTTTCCGGGAGATGGCATAAAATTATTTGATGGGTCTTCAGCATTTATTCTACACTCAATCGCATGTCCTTTTATAGTAATGTCCTTCTGGGAAAAGTTCAATCTGTCCCCGCGGGCTACGAGAATCTGATGTTTCACGAGGTCTATACCTGAAACAATCTCTGTGATAGGGTGTTCTACCTGTATTCTGGTATTCATTTCAATGAAATATGGCCTGCCATCGGAATCCACAAGGAACTCTATAGTCCCTGTACTCTGATAACCTATATTTTTTGCCAGTAGATATGCATATTTATATAAATGTCTTCTAAGTTTCTCATTTACGAAGGGAGAAGGGCTTTCTTCTATCAGTTTCTGATGCCTTCTCTGAATGGAACAATCTCTTTCAGGGAAGACAATGATTTTACCTCTTTTATCACCTATAAGTTGTATCTCTATATGCCTTGGTCTTTCCAGAAACTTTTCTACATAAAGGGCTCCTTCTCCAAAAGATGCCTTTGCTTCCTCCTGACAGGTATTCCAATATTTAGCAAATTCCTCTGCACTATTAACCCTTCTCATTCCTCTGCCTCCACCACCTGCACTCGCCTTGATAATAACAGGGAAACCAATTTTTTTTGCATGAGCAAGTGCCTCTTTTAACACACTCTCTTCATAGCCGGGTATGACAGGGACCTTGCAATTTTTTGCTGTTTTTCTTGCGAGTGCTTTATCCCCCATAAGTTGTATATTTTTTGATGTGGGTCCTATAAATGTAATACCAGATGCTTCGCATATCTCAACAAACTGAATATTTTCTGACAAGAAACCATATCCAGGATGTACTGCCTGTGATTTTGTAATCTCAACAGCACCGATAATGGACGGAATATTAAGATAACTTTCAGATGGAGAAGCAGGTCCTATACATATCTTCTCATCAGCAAATTTTACAGGAAGCGACTCCCTATCTGCTTCAGAAAAACCAATAACTGTGGATAATCCTAATTCCTTACAACTCCTGATTATCCTCAGTGCAATCTCTCCCCTGTTTGCTATAAATACCTTCTTAAACATTGCTATAATATCGTAACAATCTCTAGTGTAAAAATTCCGCTATAAATTCTATCTTCGTGAGATAATAAAGGTATTCTTACAGGTAAAACCACACATAGTTCACCTCATTGGGCATTGTTTTTACAATATCTTTTAAAAATTGTCTCAATTCATCGTTTCTTTCTAAATTTAATTTTGATAGTGCAGTCTTTAATTCGTCTATACTTACGATTAAATTTTCACTGTTATAAGTTGTATTTATTAGAGTATGATGCAGCAAGTCAAGTTCTTTTGACTTGACAGAAATCATATAGACATTTACAACAATGCCTTTCACCATATCACTCTTCCTATTTAATCTTTGAGAAACTCCTTGATGCGTCTTTCTGCCAATTTTACATACTCTTGGTTTGTGTCATATCCTACATAGTGTCGTTTTGTTTTTATCGCTGCAATTGCAGATTGTCCACTTCCTATAAAAGGGTCTAAAACAACCTCCCCTTCAAAAGTGTAGAGTTGGATTAGTCGGTAAGGTAGTTCTATAGGGAATGGTGCGGGATGTCCGACTTTTATTGCTGACTCTGCGGAAAATGTCCACACGCTTTTTGTAAATTCAAGAAATTCCTCCTTAGAAATTGTGCTTTTTCTTCCAATACTTTCCCTTGAGAACATTCCTTTAGAGAAGACCAAAATATATTCATGAATGTCTCTAAGCGTCGGATTTTTAGCAGAAAGCCAACTACCCCACGCTGTTGAAGGACTACTGCTTAATGATTTATTCCAGATGATTTCACCTCGCATCAAAAATCCTAAATTGCACATATCCTCAACGATAAAAACGTGAAGTGGAATATATGGTTTTCTCCCAAGATTGGCAATATTTATGCATGCTCTACCCCCAGGTACAAGAACTCTCTTAACTTCGCACCACACTCTTTTCAAAAATTCTCTGTATTCGTCCAAAGTGAGGTTCTGGTCATATTCTTTACCAACATTATAAGGAGGTGAGGTAACCATTAAATGAATACTGCTGTCTGGTAATTCTTCCATACTCTCACTTGTTTTGTAAAAGATTTTGTCAAGAAATTCTGATGGGATTGGATTTTCAACATATCTGCCTATTTCCTCCTTTGGCAATCCCTCGTATAATCTGCTTGTATAAAAAATAGTAGCATCGTGATTGATTCTTCCGGAAGAGCCAAAAGCACTTGTTTTTGTACCTTTTCTTCTTTGGTTATAGTCCCCCATTTAATCTTCCCTCCAGAGGTCAACCCATCTCTTATAAGAATTGAACTCTATTTCAGTTCTTTGCCAATTTATTATGATTCTTCTAGACATACTATCTTCGAGTAAACTTGCTAATGCTTCTTTAGTAATTTCAACACCTCTTGGGTTTGTTCCGGGTTTTGGAAGTTTAATATAGTTTTCTCTACCTATTCTATCCAAAAGATTCTTTTGAACATCTAATGGAATATAATAAAATCCTCCAAAATCATTCCAGTTAATTTGAACAAGCAAAATATCACACTCGGGGTGATAACTTTCACGAAATTCTTTGGCCTTTTGTGCATCAACAGTCCATATCAATTTGACACCGCCAAAACTTTTACCTGTAATTGTTTTTATAGATACTGGTTCACCAAATAATTTCGCATCTATCTCTGGTTCGGTTATAGAAATTTGAGTTTCAACATTTGTTTCACCAAATTTATAAATGAGTAAAGCAACGATTATTCTCTCACGAACCGAGCCAACTTCCATTCCAATTTTACCCGCTCGTGAGCTTTCTAATTCTGCAAGTTGGAACAGGTAAGGTAAACGTCTCTTTATCTTCCCTACCAATTTTTCGTCTTCAAATATTTCTATCAAACGACTACTTTTCATTTTTCTCCATTAGAAACAGTAGAACCGTCAGGGGAAGAAAGTTGAAGGATAAAAAGGAACTGCCCATACTCAACGGGCTTGCCATTCTCAACTAAAATCTCTTTAATTGTTCCGTCATAGTCGGACTTTATCTCATTCATTACCTTCATTGCTTCCACTATACATAGCGTATCTCCCTTTTTTATCTGTGAACCGACATCAACAAAAGGTGGACTTTCAGGAGAAGGTGCTCTATAAAATGTGCCAACGAGAGGGGCTTTGATATATACAATATCTTCAAGCTGCTGGACAGTATGTTTATAATCTTCTAATATCTCTTCTTCAGAAGCGGTTTTTGCTACTTTTTCTTTCTGGATAACAGTACCTTTCTTCCCTAATATCAACGAGAAATCCCCTTTTCTTACTTCTAAATATTCCAGTCCATATTCTTTCATAAAATCAGCATAC
>JAMWBP010000139.1 GCA_023819365.1 Candidatus Omnitrophota bacterium | reverse complement strand
TACGGTCTGACTGTGGCCTGAAGGGAATGAACCCTTTTTTAGTGGAGGGCCCAATACATTTACATATTCCTTACCAAAATATCCAAGTGGTCTTGGTAGATTAAGAGTTTCTTTTAATATATGAACTATAATACCACCGATAATAAGGGATAAGAAAAAGATAGCAAGGTATCTTCCTGCCTGTTTCCTTTTTTTGAGAAAAACCATAAGTAGAACAATAGGGATAAGTGTATAACTTGACCCTAACCATGTTAAGAATAAGAAAAATACATCAAGGAATTTATTCTTACAGGCATAGCGGTTGATAAGGAAAAAGTATCTTTCATTCCATTTCCTGATTTCTTCTTTGAAGCTTTTAGGTGTAAAGTTAAGGGATTGAAGAAAAGATGGGTCTGTCTTTTCTGTGTCAAAGTTATAACACCTGTATATATAGAAGTTTTTTACATAATCTTTTCTGTGATATACAGGCAATACTTCTGGCTCTTCAATTTCCCTGAATACATAAAACTTTTCTGGCTCTGTTTTAAAATTGTCATCGCAGAAAAACAGTCCGTTTCTTTTATAAAGTGATATCTTTAGATTTTCAGGATATTGCCAGAAGTCATACTGGTCTATTCTCTTACTTAAGCAATATACAGGGACTTCCGGCTCAAGGTAGTATGCAAGTTGGCTTGCTATATAAAACTTATGTGTGAATACAAAAAAGTCATTATCCTTTTCCTCTGTTTTTATCTCTTTTATTCTCTTTGCAAGTTCTTTCCAGCCAGTAATATCCTGAGATATATCGGCTTCAGGTGAAAGAGGGAAGATTCTAAGGTGTATCTGTAAAGGGATTAAAATAGTTAATAGCCCTCCTATAACGAGAGAAAAGCATACAAAGTAGTATATCTTTCTTTTCATTTGCTCTCTCATTACATCAAGAAGAAATATACCTGAAACAGGAAGAAGTATTAAATATCCTGCAGCAGGCCAGTGGGGTAACACCTCATTTGAAAGTCCTGAGTATCCAAACAGAAGGAAGATAGGGAGAGAGAAAGAAAGGAAGAGGGTTGCCTTTTCATCTTTTTTTAATGATTGTTTGAAGATGTAGATGAGTATATATAAAAGAAAGAAGAATATAAAAGGAGAAAGGACACCTGCCTGTGCTCCGATATTTCTTAAAAATATCTCTAACTTAAATAATTTTTTCTCACCCAACCCATGACCTAACTGAAAGATAAACGATGCCCAGTGGTTTTCATAGTTCCATATAGCAACAGGGACAAACATAACTATGCTTATAAGAAATCCAATATATACCTCTTTCTTCTTCACCCATCTTCTCATTGAAGGGACAAGTAAGATAAAAAGCAGGATAGAAGGATAGAGCAAAAAAGCAGTATATTTTGTTAAAAGAGCCAGGCCCGTAATAATTCCTGTAAGATACCAGAGGTGTCCATTTCCTGTTTGATGTATCTGCCAGATAAGAAATAAAAGGAAAAGATAGAAAAGGCAGAGTATTGTCTCAGGGACTATAGTTATACCTCCTATCGCTGAAAATAAAGGGATACAGTTGAAGATAACTACTGACCAGAAACCTGTCTGTACTCCATATAGTTTTCTACCTGTAATGAAAAGTAGTAAGGCAGTTCCGACACCTGCAATTATTGCAGGCATTCTTACAGAAAGAAGTGACTTACCGATAATGACTATAAAAAACCTTATTAAATACCCAACCAGTGGTGGATGGTCATAGTAAGAAAGTGCGGGTTTAAGTGCATATTGGACATAGTGTGCCTCATCTACACCAGGTCCAGTTATAGAGGCAAGATATATCCTTATGAGTGTGGTTAGTGCTATAAGGATAAATGTGTACCTAATATATTTTCTTTCATCCATAACCAATTCTTAAAAGTAATACCTTGAAGAGATATTTAAAAAGTATATCTGGTTTTAGTTTTGATGTCCCCGCATTCCTTTGGTAAAATATTATGGGGACTTCACAAATCTTTACATTACACTTTTTAAGATAAAACAGTACTTCAGTTATTATAAAAGGGTCTTCGGATGTAAGTTTGTCAATAATTTTCTCAATTACCTCTCTCCTAAAAAATCTAAAACCCGAAGTCGGGTCTGATAGTTTAATCCCTAAGAGTGTCTTTATATAAATATGACTCATCTTGCTTACAACTTTTCTTAAAATCCCTCTCTCTATATCTTTCCCCCCTTTTATATACCTTGACCCTATTACAACATCACAATGGTCCATTTTTTCTATCATTCTGGATATAAAAGAAGGATGGTGTGAGAAATCAGCATCCATCTCCCCTATAATCTCTGCGGATGTTTTTAGTGCCTCTCTGAAACCAAAAATTCCTGCAAGTCCTCTCCCTTTTTTGTCTACCCTTACATATACAGAGACCTTGGGATTATTTATAAAAGTATCCCTAACAATATCTGCAGTCCCATCCGGAGAGTTGTCGTCAATAACGAATATCTTTATGTTTAAGGGTATTTTTAATATTTCATCTATCAGTGGGACAATGTTTTCCTTTTCATTATAGGTTGGGATTATTATTGCCACGGATTTTTTATTCATATTATCTTTTCTATTACAGAAAACACAGTTTCAGGACTTATCATTTCCATACAGGATGGTTTTATATCGCATTCCCTTTTATAACAGCAGAAGCAATCCATAGGGGTTATAATTTTTTCTATCCTCCCGTACCCTTCTATTTCATATGGAGATGTAGGTCCGAAAAGTGCTATAACCTTTTTCTTTAGACCTATCGCAGAATGCATAGCAAGTGTATCAGCACTTATTACTACATCACACAGGTTAAGAAGCGCAAAAAAGTCAGGAATTGTGTTATTATATCCTGTGTTTATAAGATAAGGGTTAGATAAATCTTTCAATTTTTCCATAATCGCTTTTTCTTCTTTGCCACCAAAAAGAAGGACAGTATATTTTTCTTCTGTAAGCATTTCAATCAAACCGAGAAGATTTTTATCATTCCATCTTTTTGTTTTCCATCTGGAACCACTGCCTGTGTTTATACCTATAATCTTTTTCTCTGAAAGATGATGTTTCCTTGCAAATTTTTCTGCTTTTTCAATAGATAATTCTTTAAGTGGCACAATAATTTCACCGTAATTATCAAGCCCTATTATTTCGGCAATAAACTGCTGGTATGTTTTCCTGTTTTTCTTTTTTAGTTCATCATTATGGCTCATCAAAAACCATTCTTCTGCTGTTTTGTTTGAGCATTGTATCTCCCTGTCTTTCTGGTATCTAAATCCATAGAACAGTTTCGTATGAGCAATTCCAGCAGTAATTAAACTGTCTGGAGAAAGGTCAAGATTTATCACAACATCAACATGGAAAAATGATATTCCATTAATTATTTCTGGTTGGTCTGTCCATATCTCATCAATATAGGGGTTGCCTTCAAGTACATCTTTATTTTTTTCAGCCACCAGCCATATAATTTTATGTTCTGGAAACTTTCTTTTAAGTGGTTGAAGTATTGCTGTTGTTCTTAAAACATCTCCTGCTTCCTC
>JAMWBP010000138.1 GCA_023819365.1 Candidatus Omnitrophota bacterium | reverse complement strand
TGTCCCATATCCGCTTGTCGCAAGTCCACCAGCATTACAGTGTGTAAGGATGCTCATACCATCTTCTATCAAGTCAGCCCCATTGAGCCCTATCTTATAGCAACTGGTAAGGTCTTCTCTGTATATCTTTTCTGCTTCTTTAAGCAATCTCTCCTTCAACTCGGAGACAGATACATCGTTAAATTCTGTTAATACCTTTTCCATCCTTGAAAGAGCAAAGAAAAGATTATAGGCAGTAGGTCTTGATGTTTTAAGACGTTTAATATCACCTTTTATAATTTTTATAAATTCTTCTCGGTCTTTTTTACTTGCTTTTAACGCGGAAAGGGCAACCCCATAAGCGGCTACACATCCAATAGCAGGAGCACCCCTAATACTAAGGTTTCTTATTGCCTTCCAGACATCACTACTACTTTTCAATTCCACTATCCTTTCTCTTTCAGGGAGATATCTCTGGTCTAGGATATACAACCTTCCTTTCTCCCACCACAATGTTCTTATTATGGGCTTCAACATAGTTTACAAAAAGAGATTAAACCACAAGGTGAAACGATGTCTCCCCAAGTATAAGTTTCAGTTCTTCTAAAAAGTCAATATCAGGATTTATTGGATATGTTCCTGCCTTTATTTTCACTTTTATATTTCCATCTTTTATAACATTAATGTAAAGCGGACAACTTCCCCTGTTCTTTATAAACATTTCTTTCAACTTATCAAGTTTTTCATCAGACAATGGTAGTTTTATATCTATCTCAATCCTTGAAAGAAATTTATCCTTCACAGTATTGAGATTTGCTACCTCATCTGCTATAACTGTTATACCATCCCTCCTTTCAACTCTACCCTTTATAAAAACCATTCCACCATTTCTTATCAAAGGCGAGTATGAATCATATATCTTGGGATAGAAAAGGACTTTTACTCTTCCTGTAGTATCTTCTATTATCCCCCATCCCATTCTCTCTCCTTTTCTATTGTTTGTTCTTTTTATCTCAGTCAGAATCCCACCTATACAGATAGGCATATCTTCTTTTACATCTTCAAGTTCAGATATAGAAACATTTGAGAATATCTTTATTATGGAACCATATCTTGTTAGTGGATGTCCTGTAAGATAGACACCTAACATCTCCTTTTCGTAGGAAAGTAACCTTGTCTCAGACCATTCAGGAAGGGAATTGATAATAGTTTTGTAAGCATTAAGGGGCATACTGTTTTTATCCGTAGCGAATATATCAATCTCTCCTTCACCTTTTTTCTTTTGCATCTTAGAACCCAGTTCTATTGCCTCATCTATCATTGCAAAAAGTTGTGACCTTGGAATTTCTAAATAGTCAAATGCACCTGCTTTGACTAAACTCTCTATTACCTTTTTGTTGACACTTCTTAGATTAACCCTTTCGCAGAAATCAAAGAGTGATGTAAAAAGACCTCTTTCTCTTGCTTCTATTATGGACTTTATCGCACCTGCTCCTACATTCTTCACAGCAGAAAGCCCGAAGAGTATATCATTACTGAATATCCTAAACTTCTCATCGCTCTCACATATATCAGGGGGCAGTACCCATATACCCATCCTCTCACATTCATCTATATATTCTGCAATTTTATCAAAATTTCCTATTTCACTGTTAAGAAGTGCTGTCATAAACTCAAGTGGGTAATTTGCCTTCAGAAATGCTGTCTGATAGGAAATCAATGCATAGCCGGTGCTATGTGATTTATTGAATCCATATCCTGCAAATTTTACAATCTGCTCAAATATCTTTCTTGCTAATGGTTCAGAAATACCATTTTTCTTTGCTCCCTCTATAAATAGTTCCCTTTTTTCTTCCATTGCCTCAATGTCTTTCTTGCCCATAGACCTTCTCAGTTCATCGGCCTGCCCCATAGTAAAGCCAGCGAGTTTATGGGCGATTTCCATTACCTGCTCCTGATATAAAATAACGCCATAGGTACTTTTAAGTATGGATTCAAGAGCAGGATGGTCATAAGTGATACAGGATGGGTCTTTTTTCCTCCTTATGTATTCATCTACCATTCCGCTTTTCATAGGACCTGGTCTATATAATGCAAGTATTGCAATGATGTCCTCAAAATTCTGTGGTTCTATATCCTTGAGTAGTTTCTGCATCCCTTTACTTTCAAGTTGAAAAACCCCTAATGATTCTCCTCTTGAAAGAAGTTGATATGTCTTTTTATCATCAAGAGGGAATTCTTTTATCTCTATTCCTTTCCTTTCTTTTATCAGTTCAAGTGTATCTTCTATAACTCCAAGGGTCCTAAGCCCTAATATGTCAACCTTAAGAAGTCCTATCTTCTCTATCGCTTCCATCTCATACTGTGTTGCTAGATCACCACTTGATGCATAGAATAAAGGCGCATATTCATATACGGGTGTCTCTGTTATAACAAGCCCTGCAGCATGTATGGAAGGATGTCTTACAAGTCCTTCTAACTTCAAAGCAATATCAAAAAGATTTTTAATCCGCTCCTCACTCTCTATAATTCTCTTAATATCAGAATTGTGAACTATCTCTTCTGATAGAGTTGCACCGGGCTCAGGAGATATTAACTTTGCCACACGGTCAACCTCAGTATAAGTGAAACCCAATGCCCTCCCCACATCCCTTACAACTGCACGAGCAGCCATTCTTCCATATGTTCCTATCTGTGATACATTTTCTTTGCCATACTTCTCTTTTATATATGTAATTATCTCATCCCTCCGCCTATCACAGAAGTCAATATCCACATCTGGTAAACTTATCCTTTCGGGATTCAAAAATCTTTCAAATATAAGGTTATAAGCAAGTGGATTAATCTCCGTAATGCCAAGAAGATAGGCAACCAAACTACCCGCAGCAGACCCCCTCCCAGGGCCAACCCTTATATTATTTGTCTTTGCGTAATTGACAAAGTCCTGGATAATAAGGAAATAACTGGAAAACCCCATCTTTTTTATAACTTCAAATTCATATACTGCCCTCTCTACTATCTCGCTTTTAAAAGCATAATCTTTTAACTTTTTCTTACACTCTATTCCAAATTTCTCTTTCAGCCCTTTTATTATTAATTCTTCTAAATAGACATCCGCACTTTTGCCTTCCGGGGGATGGAAAACAGGAAGGTGATACTTTCCAATATCTATTCTAACATTACATCTATCGCTTATCTCAACTGTATTTTTTAATGCTTCTGGAATGTCCTTAAAAGCAATATACATCTCCTCAGGGGTCTTGAAATAAAACTCATCTGTCTGAAATCGCATCCTGTCTTTATCCTCTATATGGGTCTGGGTCTGTATACATAGCAATACTTCATGTGCAAAGGCATCTTCCTTTTTCAGATAGTGGCAGTCATTTGTGGCAACCAGTCCTGCCCCTGTCTTCCTTGATATCTCTAAAAGTAACCTGTTGACCTTATCCTGTTCAGGAATCCTGTTTTCCATTATCTCAAGATAAAAATTCTCACGGCCAACAATATCCTGATACATACCAACCATCTCAATTGCTCTCTTTATATCACCACTTATAAGATAGGATGGCAC
>JAMWBP010000137.1 GCA_023819365.1 Candidatus Omnitrophota bacterium | reverse complement strand
GGGTCTACCGTGAGTTCTTCAAATTTCTTACCTTCAATGGTTTCTACTTTTTCTGCTGAATCTTCTTTCCAAGGGATACCAATACCATATAAACTATGTTCTTTAGAGAATCGGCAGGAAATCCATGAAAGTGATTTATAACTTTTATCTAATAATTCTCCAATACCTTTTTCTTCATCCGCTCGGTTACCAACAAAAGGAAAAAGGTTTAAAAGCAATGCATCTGAACCGAAAAATAGAGATAGTGCCATTTCTACCCAGGTCTGTGTATTGGACTTACTCCAGGGAGTAAATGGAAAATTTTCTATTTCCGGTTCCACTTCACAATAAGCAGGTCTTAATTTTTTCTGAATGTCCAGCATCATAATGGAGTAAAACTTATTCCTGCCAACATCTTCCTGGTATGGGGCAAAGTTAGGCCTGTGGACCACCTTATTGTTTATTGTAAGGGCATTAAATAGATTATGCCATCTTCTACCTTCAATACTATGAACAGAAGGATGAGAACTCATAAGCCCTAATTTTGTTTTACCTTTTGAGTTTTTTTCTACTGCATCCCTGATACCACTGGCTACCTCTAACTTTATTTCTCTCCATACCTCCATCCATATCTTTCTCCAGGGATGGGGTTTACCCGGCTGTAAAATTCTTTTTACAACATCTTCTCTTAGCACACCCTTTCCTATCTTGACAGAGAATTTTTTAAGAATATCATTTTCAAAACCACCACCCCAGGTAAGAGGTGCGTGATTATGGTATCGGAAATCATCCTCTATCCAGATTGTATTAAATCCTAATGTTGCAAACCTGCCATAAAGATTATAAATATACCTTTGCCAGTTTTTATCGGCAAAAGAAGCAGTTGCTTTACTTGTTTCACCATACGGGGAGACCATAGGTTTAAATTTTCTATCAGGAGGAAATCTTCTTCCCCTATCACAGTGAAGAACTGTCATCCAGGGATTTAAACTTACCTTTATCCCCTTTTCTTCAAGTATTTCTTTTGCTGTTTTAATAGTTTCAAACCATATATTTTCTTCTTTTTCCGAAAGAAGCCCGTTGTTCCACTCCTCCCCGGCAAAAAATAATACCACTTCTTCTATTCTATGTTTTAGACAAAACTCTGCTAATACTTTCGCATCTTCCTTAACATTTTTCCCCGGAATAATCTGAAAACGAAGATGATATCTTACCTTTTCCATATTATATTCCCCTTTCAGAAAAAACCTCTGCCTGAAATGTATAAATCTCTGTATCTTTATCCTTCCATGCATCAGGAGGTAATCCTGCCTTATACATACAGAGATTACCTAAAAACTCTTCTTTAGTCCAACCAGTTTCTTCTGCAACCTGAGGGAGAAAAACACCCTGCCTGTATCCTTTTTTAATTATCACACCATCTTTGCCCATCACAATCTCTTCTGCATCTTTTACTTTTTTTAATGGAGTGAGTACAGATATCTCTATGTCTATGTCTTTTAACTCCTTATAGTTTACCGGAGGAAATCGTGGGTCCCCAGTAGCAGATTGTATAGCCATATCTCTCACTGCCATTGCAAGTGGTTTTACTCCTTCAATATATCCTATGCATCCTCTTAATTCACCTTTTTTCTTTAAAGTTACAAAGACACCTCTTCTCTCCTGTAAAATAGGGTCATCATACAAAATAACTGGAAGTTCTTTTCCTGACAGGTAATACTCCAGTGTCTCTCTCGCAATCTTCAAAAGTTTCTTTTTCTGAAGTTCTGTAAGCATTTTTTTCAAATCCACTTTTTTCTTTTGTTCCCCTCTCCTTTTTCCTCTCCCCTTTGGGGAGAGGGTTAAGGGATATTTTTCTTCCCGGAGAGAGATTAGGGTGAGGTAATATTTGTAGCGAGGGGGGGATTTGAACCCCCGGCATACCGGGTATGAGCCGGCTGCTCTGCCACTGAGCTACCCCGCCATTAGATTAAACTTTAAATCCAAAACCCTAAACAAACTTAAAGAATTATTTTACCTTTTGAGTAGATAATCTGCAAGTTTTCTAAAAGCGATTGCTCTGTGACTTATCTTATTTTTCTCCCCTTTTGTAAGTTCTGCAAATGTTTTACCAATGGATGGTATTTCAAATACAGGGTCATATCCAAATCCATTTGTTCCCCTTGGAGTAAAGGTTATAAAACCATCTACTTCTCCGGTAAAAAATCTCTCTTCATTGTTTTCAATCAGTGCTACTACTGTAATGAACCTTGCTTTTCTCTCTGTAATGTCTTTATAAGGCAAAAGCATTTTAAGTAATTTTTCTATATTTTTTCTGTCATCTGCCGGTTCCCCTGCAAATCTTGCAGATATAATCCCGGGAAGATTCCCTAATTTTTCTACAATAAGCCCTGAATCTTCTCCAGCGACAGGTTCCTTACTAATAAATTTTTTGAGATGTCGTGCTTTTATAAGTGCATTTTCTTCAAAACTTTTACCAGTTTCCTCAGGGAAAATAATATCTAAAGGTGCGGGGTTAACCAATATACCTGTATTTTTTAATATATCCTGTATCTCTGACACCTTGTTCTTATTCTTAGTTGCCAAGTAGAAGGTCAATGTCATCTTTCAGAACCTCTTTTTCTATCTCTATAATTTTTCTAATTCCATTACTTGATATCCGTAATAGTTCCATCAGGTCTTTCTCATTAAAAGGATATCCTTCTGCAGTCCCTTGAACCTCTACAAATTCCCCTTTACCTGTCATTACAACATTAAAATCAACACTTGCCTCTGAATCCTCATAATAATCAAGGTCAAGTAATTTATTACCATAAACAATACCTGCACTTATTGCTCCAAGATAATCACGAAGCAAAGGGAGTTTTATAAGACGTGCCTTTTTTAATTTTGAAAGTGCTTCTACAAGGGCAATGAACCCTCCTGTTATTGAAGCAGCCCTTGTCCCACCATCTGCCTGAATAACATCACAATCTACCATTACGGTTCTCTCTCCTATCTTTTTTATATCAAGTATAGCCCTTAGTGACCTTCCTATCATCCTCTGTATCTCCTGACTTCTACCTGTAAGGTTAGAATTCCTTGATACCCTTTCACTTGTAGATGAGGGAAGTAAGGCATATTCAGCGGTTAACCATCCACTGTCAGTGCCTTTCAGAAATAGAGGAACCTTGTCTTCAACATTAACAGCACATAAAACCTTTGTATCTCCTACCTCTATAAGACAGGAACCCAATGCATACTTAAGAACTCCCTTTGTTATCTTTATCTCCCGTATATCTTCAAAGCCCCTTCCGCCTCTTCTCTTTATTTCAACCATTATAGTTCCCTTCTCCTATATAAAAGGATATATCATAATAAAAAAAGAAATATCATCCTTGTTTCCTGAAATACTTATATTCAACTCCCAGCAATGGATTTTATGCCACACCTCTAAAGATGCCCTTGGGATACTTTCTGAATTAACATCATACTGTATACCGGTACTGTATCTCCATATTTCATTGATGACATAACTTAATCTTCCCTGAACACCTGATATATCATTTTCCTCATCATATCTATTGCCTATTGA
>JAMWBP010000136.1 GCA_023819365.1 Candidatus Omnitrophota bacterium | reverse complement strand
GGTATATATCTTAAAGAAAGAAGTGGAATACTGCCACCTTCAAGGACCCCTATTTCTCTTGTGCTATCTATTATGACACTGACTTTTGACCTTGTATTGAAAACCGTCATAACAGAAGAAGAGTTTCTATCCACCTTTGTCACCCTTCCTATAAGAAACATATCCTTTGAAAGGACAGCCATATTTTCTTTCACACCATCGTCTATCCCCTTATTAATAATTATCTCCACAGGAAAAACAACTGGTTTTATTGAAACAACCTGGCCTACAACTATTTTCTTTAAAAGGGATGTGTCTTTTTTTATACCAAGGATTTCCTTCAATCTGAGATTTTCGGCAATCAGTTCTTCATAGTTTATTATTTTGACCTCTTCTTTATACTGGTTTTCAACATCAACAATCTTCACAGAGTGATATTTTACAATTACAAATGATAGTAAAAACTCTATTACAAATATAACTTCCCTTCTGAAGCGCCATAACATTTTTATCTTTCAACTTTTTACTTATGAAGTCCTTTTATTCCCTGGGGAATTCTTTAAGATACTTGCTCTCCTCAAGCATCTTCCCTGTTCCCCTTACAACAGCAGTTAAAGGGTCCTCTGCAGGAAAAACAGGAAGTTTTGTCTCCTGAGATATAAGTTTATCAATCCCTTTCAAAAGTGCACCGCCACCAGCAATAGTAACTCCTCTTTCAATAAGGTCACTTGCCAGTTCCGGTGGTGTTTCTTCAAGTATGTTTCTTATAGCATTAATTATCTGAGAGAGTGTTTCTTTTAACGCCTCTCTGATTTCTTCAGATGTTATCTTCACCATCTTTGGAAGTCCTTCAACTAAACTTCTTCCATTGACTTCCATTGTCAGTTCTTCTTCAAGGGGAA
This sequence comes from Candidatus Omnitrophota bacterium, assembly GCA_023819365.1. Lineage (GTDB taxonomy): Bacteria > Ratteibacteria > UBA8468 > B48-G9 > JAFGKM01 > JAAYXZ01. The sequence continues at coordinate 2,694 of JAMWBP010000136.1, read as the reverse complement.
ATGCTGACCCAATATTAATTTTTATCTCTTCTGCTGTTCTCTCACCTATAAGCAGGTTATATTTTTTCTTAATATAGTCAATGATTGCCTGATCCATTTCATTCCCTGCAACTCTTAAACTTTTTGTAAGGACAATCCCTCCAAGGGAGACCACGGCCATCTCTGTTGTGCCTCCACCTATATCAAGAATAAAACTTCCACAGGGTTCTTCTACAGGTAGTCCCACTCCTATAGCAGCAGCCATCGGTTCTTCAACAAGATGTACCTGTCTTGCCCCTGCTTTTAAGGCAGTATCTCTCACAGCCCTTCTTTCCACACTTGTTATTCCTGATGGAACTGCAATTACTATCCTCGGTGGTAATACAAATCTGTGTTTTGGTGTTTTTGCACGGGAGATAAAATATCTAAGCATTGCACCGCATGCTTCAAAATCAGCAATTACACCATCCTTCATTGGTTTCATCGCAACGATATTAGAAGGGGTCTTCCCTAACATCCTCTTCGCTTCATTCCCAACAGCCACAATCTCTTTTGTCTCAAGGTTCATCGTAACAATAGAGGGCTCCATTAAAACGACACCCTTGCCGCTGACATATACACAGGTATTTGCTGTTCCAAGGTCAATACCCATATCGCTTGAAAAAAAACGGATGAATTTGACCATCTTTTTCCTCTCTTTTAATATTAATATTCAGTTATAAATTTCTACTCTTCTACTACTTTATATACAATATCCCCGGGATGCACCTTCTGGTTCACTTTAAATCCTATATCATCTCCAACTCTCGCTACATCAATATCCTGATGTTCTTTCTGCATTGAGGTAATCTCCTGATAAAAATCTTCGCTGTGACCCTTTATATGAACTCTATCTCCTTTCCTCAGTTCTCCATTCTGGACCTTCATTGCTGCTACCTGTATATGGTTGAAATAGTGTGAAACTTTTCCTATTTCAATTTCTTTCATCTCCCTTCACCTCCTTTTTATTGTCTTTAAGTATTTTGATAAAGGTATCTACAACATCTCTATCAAATTGGATATCAGCACACCGCTTCAGTTCAGCAATTGCTTCTTCTTCGGTCATTGCATTCCTGTAAGGTCTTTCAGAAATCATAGCACTGTAAGCATCTGCAACAGCAAGTATTTTGGCAAGTAAAGGGATTTCATCTCCCTTTAATCCTGAAGGATAGCCATTCCCATTAACCCTTTCATGGTGATGAAAACATACCGCAATCTCATCTTTTTTAAGATCGAGGGGCTCAAGAATTTTAATGGTCATATAGGGATGCTGTTTTATAATTTCCATTTCATCTCTATCAAGAGGACCGGCCTTAAGAAGAATGGAGTCCTTTATCCCTAACTTTCCGAGGTCATGGAGATAAGAAGCATTCTTTAATACCTCAAGGTTATAACTTCCAATACCCATCTCTTTCCCTATAAGAAGTGAATAATAAGCAACCTGTTCTGAATGTACTTTTGTATAGGAATCCTTTGCTTCAAGAGAGTTAATCAGTGATTTTATGGCATTAATATAAGAGTTTCTTACCATATCAAATAGTATCGCATTTTCTATGCCAATACCAACCTGAAGCGCAAAAATCTCAAGAAATTTTATCTCTTCTTCTGATATTTCTTTTGCTAATGGGACCTCTATATACATAAAGCCAATCTCTTTCTTCGTTCCTATAAGAGGGATTGTTACCTTGCAGTTTTTTTCTTTTTCAACGAGCACTCTTCTCTCGCTAAAGATATTTCCAACCTGTGTGTATTTAAAACTTACAGGAAGTTGTTCAGGTAACTTATTTTTTACAGGGATGTACTTCCTTAAGACAAAATTTTCTCCCTCTTCTCCTGCAATATATATGGCAGCAATTTCTGGTTGATATATGTTACTCACAATGTTGATAACCTTATCAAGTAGCAGGTCAAGTTCGGTAAGTGAAACAATTATCCGATTTAATTCCAGTATTGTCTTCATCATCTTCAATCTGAAAATTTCAGATGCAGCATTACTATCCTCAATATTCCTCTTAATAGCAAGTGAGAGGTCCTCAAGAGAAAATGGTTTCACGAGAAAATCAGATGCTCCAGATTTTAAAGCCCTTACTGCATTCTCAACAGTTCCAAAAGCTGTTATTATAACCACCGGGATACCTTTATCTCTTATCCTGGAAAGTATTGTAAAACCATCCGTCCCTGGCATCTGGATGTCAAGCAATACAATATCAAATCTTTCGTTTTCAAGTTGGGTTATTGCTTCATTTCCCTCATTGCAGCAGAAAACATAATATCCTTCACCTACAAGAAATTCCCTGTAAAGGTCTGTTATCTGTGGCTCATCATCTATTATTAAAACTCTTTTTTTATCCATTTTGTATCCCTGTTGTTTTCATCTTTCTATTATACACCTTTGCAATTAGAGCACAAAATTTCTTCCACCTTCAGAAATACTGATCGGAAGTGTAATTATCAGATTTTTCCCGCATGGCTGAAGATTGCATATAAATCTTCCACCGTGCGATTCGAATATCTTTCTGGCAAGCATAATTCCTATTGAGATTGTATGTTTGCCAATCAGTAGTAAGATTAATAGAAGTTAATTTCTCATAAGGTGTTTTTCCAGAAAGAGAAGTATGTGGTCTATGGTAGTTATAAAATTTCTCCCATTCTTTCAGTTTCTCATTTAAAATTTCC
>JAMWBP010000135.1 GCA_023819365.1 Candidatus Omnitrophota bacterium | reverse complement strand
GGGTCAAACCCTGTAAGTAACACATCATCCGGTATCTTTATCCCTTCTTCATAGAAAAGTCTGAACCCTTCCTTAAAATAAAGTAAACTCTCAACAAACATCGCATCCGGATGTGCCTTTGAAAACATCTCTTTAAGTGCAAGCGGAGGGAAGAGACCATCAACTGTTTTATAAATAAGGGAACTATCCGGTGATATACCTGCATCTTTTAGAGCGTCTATATATCCAGTGAACCTATCTTTTAAAGCAGTGAGGCCTTTATTCGCTCCTGCATAGGCGATTTTCTTCCTTCCTTTTTTTATAATATACTTCACTGCCTGGTATGCGCCATAGTAGTTATCACTTACCACAAAACTTGTTTTTAGTCCTGGTATATAGTTATCTACAAGGACTAAAGGGGTCTTTTTACAAAAATTTTTAAGGAATATTATGGTCTCTTTTTCATTGGTTTGCGGGGAAAAGATGATACCATCTGCCTTCCTTGATTGCATCGTCTTTAGATATTCCTTCTCTTTCCTCCCAAGGTTAGAACTGGCTACAATACTTACATATCCTTTATTGCTTAAAACCTTCTCTATTCCGCACAGTATATTAAGGTTAAAAATTCTGGAAAGGTCACCAAGTATAATCCCAGCACTACTGGTCTTCTGTGTCATCAACTGAATTGATATGAGGTTAGGATGGTAGTCCTCTTCCTTCAGTTTTTTCATTATCTTTTCTGCAATGTCCTTGTTTATCCTTTTCTCCTGCCACCTGTTGTTGTATACATAGGAGACAGTCGCAATGGAGACCCCTAATTCCTCTGCTATATCTTTCATCCTTTTCATTGTAAAGTTATTATACCACATAAAATGATTTTTGTCAAGTGTTAACCGCTTAAGCAAACTTGTTTGTGTTTTTTTACAGAATTTGAGATAAATATCTTTCACCGCCCTTCTCCACGCAATTCCCCTCACCCTGCCCCTTTCCCAACCCCTCACCCATACCCTCTCCCAGCCCCTCACCCATACCCTCTCCCCATAGGGGAGAGGGGATAAGGAGAGGGGACACAATGGGGAGAGGAGCAGAGGAGACAAGAAGAGGGAATGAAGGGGTGAGGGGGATCTATACGGGTTTGGATAGTGAGAGCAAAGGGGGTATAATAAAAAGATGTAAGGAGGGAGATGGCAAACCGGATTGCATATGTAAAGAAAAGGGATGGCAGGATAGTCCCTTTTGATAAACAGAAGATAGCAGATGCGATATTTAAGGCAGCCCAGAGTGTTGGCGGTCAGGATAGATACCTTGCAGAAGACCTTGCAGAAGTGGTAAGGATTTATCTTGAAAAGGAGTATAAAGGGGATATCCCCTCTGTTGAAGAGATACAGGATATAGTAGAAAGGGTATTGATAAAGACAGGACACGCAAAAACAGCCAAGGCATATATACTTTACCGACAGAGACGTGCACGGGCAAGGCAGATAAGGGAGGGGAAGAGACCTGAAGACCTTTCAGAGACGGAAGTTCTGAAAGATATTATTAAGAGGGATATATCTATCTCTGTAAGGAGAAGTGATGACAGGAGAGTGTTCTGGGACAAAACTGCTATTGTTGAGGCACTTGTGAGAGAGACAGGGATTTCAAGAAATATAGCAGAGATTATAGTGGCAGAGGTTGAAGAGGATGTTGTTGCATCAAAGGTAAAAAACCTTACATCTTCAATGATAAGGGAACTGGTCAATGCAAAACTTGTCCTTTATGGATTTGAAGAAGAACGACTGAAGCATTCAAGGATAGGGATTCCTTTTTATGATATCTCTTCTATCTTTGAGAGTTTTAATGGGACACCAGATAATCTATCAGAATTCCTTGGGAGGAGAATAAAGAAAGAGTTTGCGGTTAATGGAGTCATACCACAGGCCATAGTGGAAAGGTATCTGAAAGGAGAGATATCTATTGAAAGCATAGAAGGGATAGACAAGATTTTAACTGCATATATCCCTGTGAACACCCCTACAGAGATAACATATCTTTATAAGAATATTGTGCCACTTGTTGAAGGAGATGTTGTCTTTTCCTTACCTGATGATATCTCTTCTTTTGATAAGATTTTTTTTAACGAGAACCCATTTGTTTTAGAGTTTCCTTACAGGTTGATAAAGGATAAACTTATAGAGACAACAAAAAATTATGTTATAAGGATAGATAACAGAGATGCCTTTGAGTCGCTTATCAAGGCAGGAGAAAAAAGAAACTATTTGATTTCGCTCCATAGGAAGATAAAAGGACCACTTTTGGTGCTGAACCGTATTGCCCTTAACATTCCTGTCATACAGGCATATGCAGAACAGGACAATGTTTCTCTTAAAATACGCCTTTCAGAGATATTGAAGGCACTTTTTGATATGGTGGTTTCTCAGGAAGCACTGATAAAGAAAACCCCATATGCAAAAGATACCCTTTCTTCTTTTAAAGGGTATGGTTCTACGGTGGAAGTAGAGTTTGTAGAAACAGGAGAAAACGGTTGGACGCCTGAGGAAGAATTTTTCTCAGAGATTCTTTCCAGTTCTCTCTCCGTTTTTATTAAACATCCATCTGATTATCTTATAGAAGTGGTTGGAAGGTGTCTCCAAAAGGATGATGTAATAGCGAGGATAAGGAATGGTTAAGGTGGCTCTTTTTGGCTATTCAGGGAGTGGTAAAACAACACTTTTCCGCTATCTTACAGGAAAAATGGAAGAGTTATACGACCCGTTTAGACCTAATGTGGGTGTGGGAATATATAAAGATAGCAATATAGACAGGATTGCAGCAATACATAAAGCCAGAAAGGTGGTATATCCTGAGTTTGAAATTTTTGACTTTAAGGGTTTCCCTTCAGTGCAGGGTTTTCCTTCTAATTACTTTAAGAATTTTTTTGATATGGACATTATTGTTTGTATTGTGAATAACTTTGACCAGGATGCCAACCCTGATAAAGATGCGACCTCTTTACTTATGGAACTTATACTTTATGATACAGAAAAGATACAGACCATCTTAAAGAAAAAGGAGGAGGTCTCTACTGGTGGGCAACAACAGATAGATATATTAAAAAAAGGGCTGGAGATATTAGAGAGTGAGCATCTTTTAATAGAAATGCCTGATGTAGATAAAAAGTTGATATCAGGGGTTCAACTACTTACCACAAGGCATGTCTTTTTATATATCAACGGCGATAAAAAAAGTTTTGACCTTACTGGTTTTCCGTATCTTATCCAGAAAGAACCTGATGGCCTCTCTTTTTACAGGTCTATAATGGATGCGATGGGACTTATAACATTTTATACAGTTAAGGGTGATATTGTTCAGGGGTGGATAATTCCTTGCGGTTATACTGCAAGGCAGGCATCGGGAAAGGTTCATAAGGATATAGAGAAAGGGTTTATAAAAGCAGCGGTTATATCTGTAAAGGACTTCTTTGAACTCGGTTCCTGGCAGGCAGCAAAGAATACAGGCGCATTAAAGTTTTTAGGTCCAAACTCCCTCCTTTCTGATGGAGATATTGTTGAGTTTTACTTTCACTGAATCATCCTGAACGCCCCTCACCCATACCCTCTCCCCAGAGGGGCGAGGGGAAAGCCCCCTCACCCT
>JAMWBP010000134.1 GCA_023819365.1 Candidatus Omnitrophota bacterium | reverse complement strand
ACAAGTATGGATGCTTCAGATATGGGGATAGATAAGAGTCCAGAAGAGATTGTTGTCCAGAGGGCAAAATTAGCAGCAGAATGCGGTTGTGATGGGGTGGTAGCATCGGGCAGAGAGGCAAGTGTTATAAAAAAAGAGACAGAAGGTAAACTTTTTGTTGTATGCCCTGGCATAAGACCAGCAGGTTATGATACAGGACTCCATAAAAGGCATAGTACTCCTTACCAAGCAATAAAATCGGGTGCTGACTATCTTGTTGTTGGAAGACCGATAAGGGATGCTCCCTCGCCAAGTTCTGCGGCACTGGCTATCCTTGAAGAAATGAAAAATGCTTTTTAGAAATGCCCCTCACCCATACCCTCTCCCCCTATGGGGAGAGGGAAGAAAGGCGTGAGATGTGAGAGGTGAGAAGTGAGATGGGAAAAAGCCCTACATCCTCTCCCCACTCGTGGGGAGAGGAAAAAGGTGAGGGGGAAAGGAAAATATAATGACAGAAAGGGAAAGATATGTAAAGACGCTTTTATTTGAAAAGGTGGATAAGGTATTTTTTTCACCTGGTGGCCCGAGAGAATCAACATTGAAAAGGTGGCACTCTGAAGGACTTCCGGAAGGGGTAAACTGGTTTGAATATCTGTGTGAGAAGATAGGGATTGGCATCGTAAAAAGGAGAGGAGAAGAGATATATCCTTCAATCTCTTTTGATATGATACCACCTTTTGAAGAAAAAATTCTTGAACATAAAGACGGCCATTATCTTGTCCAGGATATAAAAGGAGCGATTGTTGAGATTTCAGATAATTTTGACTTTACATATTTAAGAAGTGCCAAGGATTTTGTAACGAGGAAGTGGCATAAATTTCCTGTTGAGAATTTATCTGACTGGGAAGAGATGAAAAAAAGGTATAATCCAGAATCTCCAGAAAGAATCCCTTCTGATATTAAAGAGATAGGAGAAAAAATAAAAGACAGGGACTATATAATAAGTATTGGTATACCAGGTCCTTTCTGGCAATTGAGGGACTGGTGTGGTTTTGAAAACCTCTGTATACTTATGGCAACAGAGCCCGACTTTGTAATGGAGATGGCAAACTTCTGGAATGCCTTTGTTTTAACTGTTCTTGATAGGATAGAAGGACACATTGTATTTGATAGTGTTGTTATAAATGAAGATATGGCTTATAAAGAAAAGAGTATGATATCTCCTGCTATGGCAAGGAAATTTCTTGTCCCTGTGTGGAGTGCATGGTCTTCAAAGTTAAAAGAGATGGGCTGTAAAGTAATTATACTGGATTCTGATGGATATATAGGAGAACTCATCCCTCTCTGGATAGAGGCAGGGATTAACTGCTGCAGTCCGATAGAGGTTGCAGCAGGTAATGATATTGTTGAATTCAGGAAGATTTATGGCAGAAATATGGCATATGTAGGGGGTATAGACAAGAGGGCAATAGCAAAAGGTGGGGATATAATGAAAAGGGAGGTTTACAGAGTGGTGCTTCCACTGCTGAAGGAAGGCGGTTATATACCTGGGTGTGACCATGGAGTTCCACCAGATATCTCCTGGCAGAACTTTCTTGATTACTCTAAACTACTTGCCCAATTGCAAGGATGGATATAAAGATAATTATAATAATTCAGTGAACCCTGTCTATATTTAATAAAAAAGTCAAAAGTTTTATCACCATTTCAGTTAATTTTTTAACTTTTGAATTGTAATTTTAACCTTTGAATTTTACCTTTTGACTTTATCACACTTACCCTGCCTCTCCTCCAACGAACAAGATGAGGCGGAGTTTGGTTATGATATAATTAAAGGGTAGAAACTGTCTATATCATTTCTGGACGCTGCCTTCAAATACACCATCTATAAAAAGTTTAAGTTTTTTGCTATAAGCAGAATGTTTCAATTTCTGGATTGCCTTTGCCTCTATCTGCCTTATCCTTTCCCTTGTCAACTGGAAGGTATTACCCACCTCTTCCAGTGTTCTTGAATAGCCCGCTTTGTCAAGTCCGAATCGTAATCTAAGAATTTTTTCTTCTCTTTCATCAAGTGCTTTCAGTGCCTTTTCTATTTCTTCCCTTAACAGTGCATGTCTGGCATGTTTTAAAGGGTCAGGATTTTTATTGTCTTCAATAAAATCACCTATTGTTGTTCTCTCTTCATCTCCGACAGGCATATCCAGGGAAACAGGATCCGGCTTCATTGACCTCTTTATAGTTCTTACCTTATTTATTGACAGATGCATCCTCTTTGCTATCTCTTCTTCTGTGGGTTCGTCATTCTTTGACTGGAGAATATGTGCTTCAATTTTTTTCATCTTATTCTGTTTTTCAATCATATGAACAGGTGTTCTTATAACAGCAGAGTGGTCAGCAATAGCCCGTGTAATTGCCTGCCTTATCCACCATGTGGCATATGTGCTGAACTTAAAGCCAGTTTTGTACTTGAATTTTTCTACCGCCTTCATCAGCCCTATATTACCTTCCTGTATAAGGTCAAGTATTGAAAGTTTAGGGTTGTTATATCTTTTTGCGATGTTTATCACAAGCCGCAAGTTGGAGGTGATTAATCTTTCCTTAAATTCCATAAGTTCCTTTTCATATTTATAATATTCCTTACTGGTAGTTCCTCCCTTTTTATATAGTTTCTGAAGTTTGTTTTTAGATTCTTCAATCCCCTTGGCTATCTCAATCTCTTCTTCATGCGTAAGAAGCGAATAAGTCCCTGCACATTTCAGATAGGAACGCAAGGGATTCCTTGCCTCTCCGAGGTCTAATTTTCTTTCCTCTTCTTTTTCTATTGGGAATGGCTCTTCTTCATCAATATCTATATTCCAGTAGTCAAGTTCATCAAATAGTTCAAGAATATCATCCTGTCCGGTAAGGTCTGCAGGTAGTATCTCATTAATCTCATCCCAGGAAAGATGTTTCTTTTTCTTTCCTAATTCTATAATCTCCTGAAACTTCTTCTCTTTTCTATTTTCTGAGATAGCACTTTTTTTCTCTTTCATACTCTACTCCTTTTTCAGTTCAAAAAGTATGTTCTGAATCGTTTTCATCTCTTGATGGTATGGAATACCCATCTCCTTTTTTTCGTTTATTTTCTTTTTTGTCTCTTCTAATTCTAAAGAAAGACAGTGTTTATGAACTTTCATCAGGCAGTCCTGAAATATCTGCTGTTTCTTTTTTTTCTCAAATTTTCTTTCCATCAGCGTTGTTTTCATAAATATTCCTGAAAGCCACATCCCTGTCTCTTCATCTAAATGATTGATAAGATTTGTAGGGGTAATCTCTACATTGTTGTTGAGAAGTTCTCTTGATGTTATAGCTATTGCCTCTAATCTTTTTGTTAACCTCCCCTCCCATTCAAGAAATTGTTGCCAGTAGCCACCTTCGGATAGTATTATTTCCATCAAGAGATTCTCAGCATGACTGTAAGGTGATTCTTTTTTTACCTCTTCCCTGATTATATCGTTTTTACCTTCTACCTTTTTATTCTCAAGGTATCTTCTTAAAACCTTCTCTTCCAGGTTAAGTTTGATAGATAATGCCTTTAGATACTCGTATCTTTCAATCTCGTCCGGGATAAGAGAGATAAGTCCTACAATTTCCTTAGCGATGGATGATTTACCCTTGGGTGTATTAATATCGTATCTCCTTGAAGTGATATT
>JAMWBP010000133.1 GCA_023819365.1 Candidatus Omnitrophota bacterium | reverse complement strand
CTCCTTTTTTAACATTATCCACCCCCTTTTTATAAAATTCCCTCGGAGATGGATATTTTCGTATAGATTTTTTAATAAGGCAACGATAAAATTTTATATAGATTTTTAATGAAGCAATGGGCTGACTTGCTTTTCAGCAGGTGGTATTGTAAAATAGAGATATGGAAGGAAAAACTAAAAAAATACTGGTGATTGAGGATGATATGAATAACCTGAAGATTCTTTCTATGGCACTGAAATCCGCTGGCTATATTGTATTCGGTGCAACAAATGGGGAAGAAGGGCTGGAGTTATTCAGACAAGAGAAGCCAGACCTCGTGATACTTGATATAATGATGCCTGTTATGGATGGGTGGGAGGTACTAAAAAGGATAAAGACGGGCTTAAGAAGTAGACATGTGCCTGTAATAATGCTTACAGCAAAAAATACAGATATGGACAAGATAAAGGGTTATGACTATGGCGCTGATTTTTATGTAACTAAACCATACAACATAAAAAAACTTCTTCCCATCATAAGGGATATGTTAAGCAAGTGAAAAAATGCCGGTAAATCTACCCCCACAATACCACGAGAAAGAAGCAGAACTTAAGACAGCAAAGACGCTGGAAGAAAAGATATCTATTCTTGAAGAACTTCTTGCCATAATGCCAAAGCATAAGTCATCAGAAAAACTCCAGGCACTTTTAAGAACTAAAATTGCTAAATACAGAAAGGAACTGGAAAAAAAACCACAGGTAGGTAAAAAACAGACCGCCCCGGTTATTGTAAAGGAAGGGGCAGGACAGGTTATCCTATGTGGTCCTCCAAATTCAGGTAAGTCAACACTCCTTTCAGTACTTACAAAGGCAAGGCCTGAAATAGCGGATTATCCTTTTACAACAAAGATACCTACACCGGGGATGATGAGGTATAAGGATATAAATATACAACTTGTGGATACACCATCCCTTTCATCTCAATTTTCAGAAAACTGGCTCGGTGATATTTTAAGGAAGGCAGATGCACTTATATTTCTTTTTGACCTTTCATCTGACTCTCTCATTGAAGACATGGACGATTCCTTGAGAACACTTGAACGGTTCCGGATTAAGGAGGAAGGAGGTTTTGTCTTCACCAGGAGGATACTCTGGGCAGGGAATAAGATAGACAATCCATCATCTGAAGATATAAAGGAGATATTCAAAGAACTTTATGGGGATAAGATACAGAATAATTTTATTGAGATATCTGCTAAAGAAGGCACAAACCTTGAAATATTGCCAGAGATGATTTTCAAACTTCTTGATATCATACGGGTATATACAAAAATCCCTGGAAAGCCACCTGATACGGAAAATCCATATACACTGAAAAAGGGCTCACCGGTTATTGACTTGGCAGAGATTATTCACAAGGATATTGCTAAAAACTTTAAATATGCACGGCTGTGGAGAAATGGAGATGATAAGATTGCTATTGCAGGTAGGGACTATAAACTTGAAGATGGAGATATTGTGGAGATACATATATGAGACAAGAGATGACATCCAAACAGCAGTGAAGAAGTTGAGAAAGATAGTGAACAATCCATTATACCTGAAAAATTTATGACTTTGTTCATTGGCTGTATCTTCCCTCTGACCCCTTCACCCTAACCCTCTCCCTGCCCCTCACCCTTTCCCTCTCCCCAGGGGGAGAGGACAAAGGTGAGGGGAATAGAGGGGGAGAGGACAAAGGTGAGGGGGAAATAGAATTAAAAAGTGTTTACGATGTATCCAACTTATATTGACTTTTTTTAGGAAAAGAATATAATAAATAACACAGTGAGAAACTTTTGCCTTATAACTGTTATTATAGGGTTTTGTATTTAGAGTTTTTAACTACAAGAGGTGGATATGGAAAGGAAATATGAAGGATGTTTTCTTTTGAGGTCTGATTTAGAGGATGATGCAAGAGAAAAAGAGATATCTTTTATAGAAGCACAGATATCAGGTAATGGAGGAGAAATAGTTAAGAGAGAGGCATGGGGTAAAAAATATCTTGCATACCCTATTAAAAAGGAGAAAGAAGCATTTTATTACATTGTGTATTTCAGGGCTATGCCGGATGCTTTATCTACAATATCTGAAGAGATTAGAAGAAGGGAGAATATAATTAGATATCTTTTTTTACAGAGGAAGAGATTTCCTGATTTAGAGAAAGATGAAAGAAAAGGAGAAACTATAGATGCCAGGACCAACACTTAATAAGGTTTTTCTTATAGGAAGGTTAACAAGAGACCCTGAACTGAGATATACTCCAGCAGGACAAGCAGTTACATCAGTAAGGATGGCTGTAAACAGGGAGTATGTATCAAAGGAAGAAAAAAGAGAGGAGACCTGTTTTATAAACCTTGTGATCTGGGGGAAAAGGGCTGAGGTATGGGCTGAATATCTAAAAAAAGGAAACCTGATATTTGTTGAAGGACGTCTCCAGTACAGACAGTGGGAAACCCAGGATAATGAGAAAAGGTCAACAGTTGAGGTGGTGGTGGAGGACTTCCAGTTCTTAGATAGGCCTCCTGCCGGAATAGAAGAAAAAGAAACAGGAGGTATTGAAAAGGAGGAAAAAGAAGATGGCAGTGAAGAAGAAAGATAAAGTATGTCAGTTCTGTAGAATGAGTATTACTGAAATTGATTATAAAGACACCGGTATGATTAAAAGATATACCAGCCCAAGGGGAAAGATTTTGTCAACAAAAATTACAGGTACATGTGCTAAACATCAGCGAGCACTTGCAAGGGCAATAAAAAGAGCTCGTTATGTGGGGCTCCTACCTTTCCTAAAGGTCTAAAGGACTTCTATATGAAGGTCATATTTATAAAGGACTTACAGGGGGCAGGAAAAAAGGGCGAGATAAAAGAGGTAAAGCCCGGATATGCAAGAAATTATCTTATACCAAAAGGTATCGCCATAGAGGCGACCCCTGAAAATGTCAGACAGTTAGAAAATCGGGAACAACAGAGTACCTTAAAAAAGAAGAAAGAACTGTCAAGGGCAAAAGAAGCAAAAAATATACTTCAGGAGGGCTCAATAACAATCTCTGCAAAGGCAGGACACGATGAGAAACTTTTTGGAGCCATCACCCCTGAAGATATAGCAAAGGCAGTCATTCAACAGAAGAACCTTGAGATTGATAAACATCAGATTCTACTTGAACAACCCATCAAAAAACTTGGGGTATACAAGGTGCCAGTCAGGACAGGGGAGAATATAACAGCAGAAGTAAAGATATGGGTTGTAAGAGAAAGTTGATATGGCTAAGAAGAATATCCATCAAACCATTTTGAACGGTAAGGTGCCTCCTCAAAGCATCGAATCTGAAAAGGCAGCACTTGGTTGTATGTTGCTCAGTGAAGCAGCAAGGATGGAAGCATTTGAGGTGCTTAAAGAAGAGTTTTTTTATAGTGAAACCCACCGTAAGATATTTTCTGCAATCCGCACACTTTTTGAGAGAAATGAAAAGTGTGACCTTATAACAGTAACAAACCAGTTGACACAGCAGGGAGTTATTGAGGATGTAGGTGGTGTTGAATATCTCAGTGAAATGGTTGAACTTGTTCCGACAGCGGCGAATATTGACGAGTATATAAAAATCATAAGGGATAAATATCTACTGAGGACTATTATTGAAAACGCAAGTTCAATTATCTCTGAGGCATTTTCTGAACC
>JAMWBP010000132.1 GCA_023819365.1 Candidatus Omnitrophota bacterium | reverse complement strand
AAAGTGGACATCAAGTACATATCTATGCTGTAAAATGGAAAGGTTCTTCTCCTGAAGGTATCTATTTCCATAGAATCCCGGTAATAAACCTTGACCCATTTTTAAAAGCACTGAGTTTTGCCCTGTCAAGTTATTTTATTTTAAAAAAAGAAAAGTTTGACATCATCCAGACACATGGAAAGACCCTATATCAGGATATATATAGAGCAGGAGATGGCTGTCATATTGAATGGTTAAAACAGAGGTGGAAGAGGACCAACCTAAATGGAAAGATTCACATCCTTTTAACACCTTACAACTATCTTATGGTCTTGTTGGAAAGAATAATTCTAAAAAAGCATAAGTTCACCAAGATAATAGCAATATCAGAACTTGTAAAAAGAAATATTCTTCAACATTACCATATAAATGAGAAAGATATAGAGGTGATATACAATGGAGTTGACCTAGAAAGATTTAATCCTCGTAATAAAAAAATCTATAGAACAGAGATAAGAAGGTTTTATTCCATACCAGAGGAAGAGTTTGTAGTAATACTGGTAGGTTCTGGTTTTGAAAGAAAAGGGGTAAAGTTTCTTCTAAGTGCCGTAGAGATGATACCAAAATCCCTTACTGTTTTGATAGTTGGTAAGGACAAAAAAAATAAATTTGTGTATTTTACAAAAAAACAAAGAGTTATATTCTGTGGTCCCACAAAAGAAATCCATAAATACTATGCTGCATCTGATTTATTTGTTCTGCCCACAATCTATGAGCCCTTTGGCAATGTCCATCTTGAGGCATTGGCAAGTGGGCTGCCTGTAATCACAACAAAACAGAGTGGGGCAGCAGAGATTATTAAAGATGGAATCCATGGATTTGTTGTTGATGCCCCGGAAGATGTAGTAGACCTTGCCCAAAAAATTACATACCTTATGGACAAGGAAGAAAATCAGAAAATAAGTTTAAATGCAAGAATACTTGCTGAAAATTTCTCAATAGAAAGGCATATAGACAAAATGGTTCAATTTTATCAAACAATTATTTCACAAAAAAGAGTTCCTTGAAGGCATTAAAAACTTCTTCAGGAGTAATTTCTCTCATACACCGGTTTACTCTACACCTTGTTTTTATTCCACAAGGGCTGCAGGGCATCTTCTTTAAAATCACCTTGTTTTTATCTCCATATGGACCTACCTGTATAGGGTCTGTAGGTCCATATAATCCAATGACAGGAATGTCAAGTGCAGAGGCAATATGTATAAGGGCACTGTCATTCCCAATAACTAATCTACAAAAAGAGACAAGAGCAGATGCGATACGGAGGTCAGTTTTACCTGTAAGGTCAATATATTCACAAGTAATACCATCTATAACCTTCCTTGTTAACTCCACTTCTTCCTTCATACCTAAAAATAAAGGTAGGAACTCATATTCTTTAACAGCGAGGTTGATCAATTCAGTAAAATTACGGTAGGGCCATATCTTATGTTGCCCTCTGCTACCAACTCCAAATAAGACAAGTGGCTTTTTATTATCCTTGATTAATCTGTTTGCCATTTCTTTCTCTTGCTCGGTAATATGTATCCAGGGCAAAAAATAGGAAGGGGCAGGGACAAACTTCCCATCTGACAAATATCTCACTATTCCATAGTTGCGCTCAACAGCATGGATTTTAGGGTCAAACCTTTCTACAGGACTTTCAAATAACCATGCACATTCTCTTAATAAACTTACAGCAACTCTCTTCTTCCCGCCAGAGAAGAAACTTACTATTGCTGTTCTCAATAAACCCTGGAGGTCTATAACTAAATCAAATTTTTCTTTTCTTATTGTTTTTATTACTTTTCCATATTCTCCAATTCCACCATCCCTATTCCATAGGATAAGTTCATCTACAGAAGGAGTATTATGAAGTAACGTTGCAAATTTAGTAAAAACAAGCCAATAAATTCTTGATCCAGGATATAACCACTTAAGTCCATAAGCCACAGGAAGAGAATGGACAATATCACCGATGCCAGAAGGTTTAATAATAAGAATTTTATTCATATTAAAACTGAATATCAAGAGACAATATCTGGAAAGGTTCAATGGTTAATGTAAGTATCTTTCCCTTTAGTCCTTTTATCTCTCTTTCCCTTTTCTCAATACTGTTTGAAATATAGGCCTTTTTAGGCATTTTAGCAAACTTAATCTTGACCCTTTGTTTTTTCCCTTCTATTTCAACCACCCGTAATATATAAGAATTCCTTCCCAATACCTTCTTGAAAGTTGTAGGTACTACATTACCTTTTATTTCAAATGGACAGAACTCTTCTGGTTCTGACTTCCCTGATATTACAATTGGTGGAGTATTATACTCCATTGCTAATTTAGTTATATCAGTAAGAGATACTTTACCGAAAAATAATCTGTAAGAGATGGTGTGTTTTCCATTGTCAGGGAGTGCATCTGGCTCATAAGGATTCCTAAGGAGTGTTAAAGATAAGTTATTCCCATCAATGTGGTATCCATATTTTTCTTTATTCATTAACACTACCCAGTAGTTCCCACTTTTTTGTCCTGCCCACCTTAATGCAGGATATTCTTTGCCACATGGTTCCCTTTTAATTACTCCAAATGGTATCTCAAAGTATGCCTCAGGATTTTTCAGCCCTGTATAGAAACTTACCCTTAACATCGGCACACCTTCTTTACTATTCCCTTCTTCCTTCCAGTTTATCTCATTTTCAAAGTCAATAAATGGGAACTCATTATATAGGACTATCTTCTGGATGATTTCTGAGTTTCTGTAAGTTCTTTTTATATATAATGTAGTTTTTAGATTATCCATCTCTTTCTTTATTTCATCTGCCTTTAAGAGATTTTCTCTTCTGTATATATTTCCTATAATCCATGCACTCATAGGATGTGGCTCTTCCCAGACAACACTTATAAGATTACCTGATTTTTCTGCCCACCAGGAAGAAGGGTCTTGAGGTATGGAAGTACAGGGAAAAAGAACATCGCATCTATTTTTCTTATCATAGAGTTTTTTTATCAGTCCCTTCTTTTCATCTATTGCAATCTTATAGAACTCATTTTCATATTCCCCTTTGTTCTCTATCATCCCTTTTATCTCTTCTTCTTTTGGGGTTATTGTTTTATATCCATAACCAGGGACATCAATGATAAATCTCCCATCTATAGCAAATTTTCTTTTCCATCCCACAGGGTTAAAGACAGTAACCTTTCCGGTTTCTTTATGGGAAACAAGTTTTTCCATCATCTTTTTTACAAGAAATCTCGCCTTTTCCTCTACATCTTCAGCAAGTTTCCCTGAGTATTCATAAGAAGAATGTATAGCAGAACCATCAATGATATCATGGAACTGATTGAACAAAACCGTGCGCCAAAACTCTTCAATCTCTTCTTCCGGGGAAGCCCCACCCTTCATATGTATGATAGATGATAGTGCCTCCAATTTAAGGAGAAGCGTTTCAGATATTCTGTTGGCTTTTTTTATATCTGAATGTGTGGTATAACATCCTTCAAAGATTGTATTCAGTTCTCCAGTAACTACAGGAATTTTGTTTTTGTATTTTTCAATTTTTTTAAAATATCTGTGCGTAGTTGAAAACTCAAGTTTCGGAAAGACAGGTTTTGTCTCCATCTTTTGTTTTCTCTTTATATCTGCTATTGTAGGTCCTCCTCCATGGTCACCCACACCATAGACAAACAGGAAGTCAGGAAGGTTATATCTCTTATAATAGTCA
>JAMWBP010000131.1 GCA_023819365.1 Candidatus Omnitrophota bacterium | reverse complement strand
ATCTATATGAATCACTAAGGATAGCATCTTTACATAACTATATACTACCTGCTAGGAATTTTGAAGCAAAAAGGGTATCAGGAGGTGTCCAACTTACCTGGGAATTTCCTTCTGGGGCAAACTATGAAATTATTAGAAGGGGAGATGAGCCATTTCCTTCACACTGGGAAGAAGGTACACTGGTATATACAGGTGCAGGTAGTTCATTCATAGATGAAGATGTTGAGGAAAGCAAGCCATATTACTATACCATCTGGGCTTATTATGGAATGGGACAGCAGGTTGAAGAAAGCAATATATCACAAGCATCTTTTGCATATACAAACTCTCCACCTATGAGGCCTGAGTGTATAAGTCCTGTGGATGAAGCAGAAAATGTATCCTTAACCCCAACCCTTAAATCTACTGGATTTGTTGACCCGGATAATGACTATCATAATGGTAGCCATTGGCAGATAGCAAGAGATAGTAATTTCTCAGTTATTGTATGGAACAGCATAACCTCTCCGTTAACACAAGTATTAGTCCCTTCAGGTATCCTTTCATATGGTACGCAATACTACTGGCGTGTCCGTTATCAGGATGAAAAAGGTGATTGGAGTGAATGGGCTATTCCTAATAGTTTTACTACAAAGAATGCCTCTTCAGGGGACGGTGGAGGAGGGGGAGGATGTTTTATAGCAACTGCTGCTTTTGGAACCCCTATGGCAGAAGAGGTTATAAAGTTAAAGGATTTTAGAGATAAGTATTTAATGAAAAATAGAGCAGGCAGAGCATTTGTCAGGTGGTACTACAGACATAGCCCTAAAATTGCCGAATATATAAGGCAGAGAAAATGGACACGGATGGTTGTAAGGGTATCTCTTCGGCCTATTGTCTGGATTGTGTCTGAGATAGATTAGAAGGAAAATCAACTAATCAACAAGAGATACCTCTATAACCCTTATCTTTTTCCATTTTCCTCTCAGAAACCTGAAGAAAAATGTAAATCCGAGTATTATCACATATATTGTTGCGATTATCCATACTGTATAGATATCCTTTTTGAATATGAAGACAGAAAGATATGAAGGAACGACAAGTATAAATAAAGATACAAGTGCTACTGACTTCACTATATATCTTGTATCTCCTGCACCTTTTAGCGCAGAGGCAAAGATAATATTCATAGTATCAAAGAGAGAATAAAAAGCGATAAATCTTAAAAGTATAACCGATATCCTATGGATTTTTTCAAAGTCAGCGGGATATATACGGGGAGCGAATGGTTTTATAAAGATGTCAGGGAGAAAAACATAAAGTAAAGCAATAGTTCCCATATAGAGAAATGTAATATGAAAACCGGAATAGACGCTCCTTTCAGCAGTATATACATCATTTTTACCTAACTTCTGCCCTACAAGGATACTCACTCCCATACCAATTCCTATCATAGGCATAAACGCGAGGGTATTGATATTAAATGCGATGTTTGTTGCTGCAAGTGGTATAAGTCCTAACCTACCTATAAAAAGAAGGAATAGAGAAAAGCCAGCCATATCTATAAACCATTGGATTCCATTGGGTAGTCCGAAGTGCAAAAGACGTTTAAAGAGAAATAAATCAAGCCCTATATTCTTTCTTGTCGCATAAAAAGTATTGAAATCGCCTTTTGTAAAGAGCGACAGGTATATACCAAATACAATAAAGGTTGATATAACAGTTGCTATTGCAGCCCCCTTTATACCCATCTCAGGGAATCCATATCTTCCAAATATCAGACAATAATCCAGAAATATATTTATCCCTGTCTGCAAAAAACTCATCCACATTACAGGTAAGGTATGCCCTCTTCCTGAAAAGAAACCAGCAAGGGCCGATGAGGCAATTGCAGGAAAAGCACCAAGGCATAGTATCCTGAAATATATTGTTTCAAGATATGCTACTTCTTGTGGATGTCCTGCTATAGTGAAAAACAAACCTGAAAATGGCATTAACAATAACATTGTGATTCCACCGGCAATAGATAGATAAATGCCCTGCCAGGTAATCTCACCTATCCTTTCAAACCTTTCTGCTCCATAGTACTGGGCAACGAAGGTACTAACAAAGGTAGCTGGCCCTGTAAATATGCTGGTAATAGTGCCGTTTAACAATCCAGCAGGAAGTGCTGCTGCAATGGCTTCTGTAGAGTACCGGGAAAGAAACAATCTGTCAACGAAGTGCTGTATAGTCCAAGCACTTGTACTTAATATCAGGGGGAAAGAAAGAACAAATAATTCCCTGTAACCACCTTCACCCTTCCACCTTTCAGATAAAAAAGACAGGGCTCTCATATTTCTATATATTTATTGGAAAAGAAACACTTTTTTAAAATAAAAGGTAAATTTTCAGTGAACTCTATTTAGGTGGTCAATAACCCCTCGCCTTTCCCTCTATAATTTTTCCATTTCCCCTCACCCTTTTTTCCCCTCTCCCCGTTGGGAGAGGGTACGGGTGAGGGACCCTTTTTTCCCTCTCTTCGTTGGGAGAGGGTTAGGGTGAGGGATAGTGTGGGAGAGGGATGCAGGCAAAAAAGTCAACTTATTATATTTTTATCTTCTCTGCGTACTTTCCGATAACAGGAAGTGGTTCTATCTTTTCACTCAAAGCATTGATTATTCCCATTACCATAAGGATGAAAAGAAAAAGAAGCCCTCCTGCCCAGATAATAGTTCCTATTACAGGTATTATATGAAATATAATAGAGACAATCTGCCACCCAATCCAGCAGATAAGAAGTATAATTCCCTGTTTTACATGAAACTTTGAGTATTCATTATCCTTATTCACAACAAGAGGCACTATAAGTAAAATCCCTAAATAAGAAAGCCATGCCAGCCCTTTTCCTTCCTCTATCATCTTCTGGTCCATCTATTCTCCTTTTTTCTCTTTATAAACAAAAATTAGATTCATAAGAAACTGTTTTAATTATCTCCTCTGCCTTGTTTATCTCTTCATTTGTCCCATCTATAGCCAGCCAGAGACATCCTTCCGCCCCTGCCACACCACCTGCTGCAAATAGTTCTGCTTTTGCTCCTGTTAAAATGGATATGGCTTCTATCTCAGTAATAATCTCTCCGCTTACAGGAAAAATCCGTGGTCCTTTTCCTCCTGGCTTATTCACTTTCATAGCAAGTTTGTCAATATCCTCGCATACCCTTTTTTCCAGCCCCACAGGTATTATCAGATGTATCCTTTTTCCTATAACTGCAGGTATTGATACCCCAGCAGTTCCTGCCTTTGGATGGCCTATAAGGATACCTGCCTTTTTCCTTCCACAGTCCACAGCATTTGCACCCTTGATAATAATATCTCCTTCCTTCATCTCCTCTATTATATCAAAGATGGTTTTTCCTTTTTGCCATTGCCCATCTACTATAATAACATCACCGGGAAATTTTTGTTCAGTTAATCTACCTGTCTCATCCGTGGGCTTTGAAGGTGGGGTATTAATCCCTCTGAAAAAGGACTTTCTATCAAAGTCCTTTTCCTGTCCGATAGATTTAAGTATTTCTTCTGCTACATATCCATTGGTTGTTCCTGCGATAATTGCTACAATTCCTGAATTAATTCGTTGTTTCACTAAAGGATGGTTTGCCACGGCCTTCCCTATCAATTTTTTCCCTGCTGCTACAGTTAACATTGTCTCTATCATAATTATCCTTACCTACTTATGCAGTGGAGTTCCGCTGCGGATGGTATATAATTCGGGGCGCTCGGATTT
>JAMWBP010000130.1 GCA_023819365.1 Candidatus Omnitrophota bacterium | reverse complement strand
TTCAGGCATGTAATGCAATTAATGCAATTTTTAACACAACTTTTGAATGTAGTTATGGATGCATTGGAATGGGGGATTGTGTAAAGGTCTGCCCTGTTAATGCAATATCAATGAATGAAAATAACCTTCCTGTAATAGATGAGGAGATATGTATCGGATGTGGTAAATGTGTAAATGCCTGTCCGAAAAATATCATAAAGCTTGTTCCGACAGGTAAAAATATCTATATTGCCTGTTCATCTAATGATAGAGGGCCTACGGTAGTCAAGGTCTGTAAAACTGGCTGTATAGGTTGCGGTAAATGTGTAAAGGTGTGCCCACAACAGGCAATAACACTACAGAACAACCTTGCAGTGATTGACTATGAAAAGTGCGATAACTGTGGCAGATGTGTGGAAGAGTGTCCCAGAAAGATTATATTTAATGCGTCTCTAAGAGAAAAGCAAATGACTCTTGCATAAAAGGATGAAAGAGAAAAATGTAAAGTTAGTTATTTCATACAATGGAAGCAGATTTTACGGGTGGCAGAGACAGAAAAAAGAAAAAAGTATACAGGAAACTATTGAAAAGGCACTGAAAAAAATCACAGGAGAAGATATAAAACTTATTGGTTGCGGAAGAACAGACAGTAAGGTACATGCTATATCATACACCGTAAATTTCAAAACTGTAAGTCATCTTACAGCCGAACAGGTTAAAAAAGCCCTTAATGCCAACCTTCCTTATGATATCTATGTAAAAAGTGCGGAGGTTGTCTCTTCTAAATTTCACAGTAGATATAGTGCTAAAAAAAAGATATACAGGTATCTTATTATCTGTGGTGAGAGAAGTCCTTTTCTGAGTGACTTTGCCTGTTATATAAAAGAGAAACTTGACATAAAAAATATGAGAAAAGCAGCAGGGTATTTTAGAGGTAAACACAATTTTTCTGTTTTTCAGGCAGCAGGAAGCAGTGTAAAGGATACAATAAGGACGATTTATAAAATCTCTATAAAAAAGGAAAAATTTACACTTGACCCTGAAGTTCAACTTATATCAATAGAGATAACTGCGGATGGCTTTCTATATAAGATGGCAAGAAATATAATTGGAACACTTATTTACGCTGGGCTCGGGAAACTTTCAATAGAAGAAATTCCAGAAATTATTGCATCAGGAGATAGAAAAATAGTCCCTCCAACAGCACCTCCTGAAGGTCTCTATCTAAAAAAGGTGATATATTAAATGGATATCATAAAGGAGATACTGGGAAAGGTATGCAGTAGTATTCAGGAAAACTTTCCGTTGTCTGCTATTACAGGTTTCAGAACAGGTGGGCCAGCAAGGTTTTTTGTCTCACCATCCGATATAGAGGAAATAAAGGAAATTATTGCTATCTGCAATCGGTATAAAATTCCACTCATAATTGTTGGAAAGGGAACCAACATTCTTATAAGTGATAATGGATTTGATGGTATTGTCCTTTGTACAAAAAATTTTAATAAAATGGTTATTGAAGGAACGGATATCTATTGTCAGTCAGGGGCGTTACTTTCAACTCTATTAAAGATATCTATTGAAAAAGAACTAAAGGGAATTGAGTTCCTATCAGGAATCCCGGGAACAACAGGAGGTGCTATTATTTCCAATGCAGGACTTAAAGAAGAATGGATATCGGAAAAGGTTGTAAGGGTTGATGTAATATCCCTTTCTAATGGACAGGAAAAATCACTTAAAAGGAAGGATATAAACTTTGGATATAGAACCAGTGGACTTGAAAATTATTTTATATCAGGGATACTTTTTCATCTGACTAATGGAGTAAAGGAAGAAATAAAAAAGGCAATAGCAGAGTATATGAAAAAACGGATTGCAACACAACCACTTGGATATCCATCTGCAGGGAGTATATTTAAAAACCCACCAGGTCTTTTTGCCGGAATGCTTATAGAAAAGTGCGGACTTAAAGGATATAGTATAGGCGGTGCCTGTATATCTGAAAAACATGCAAACTTTGTTATAAATAAAGGGCGAGGAACATCTGAGGATATATATAAACTCATACTTATTGTTAAGGAACAGGTCAAAAAGATGTATAATATAGAACTTGAGACAGAGATAAAAATCATTGGCAGTTTTCCTGTTTCCCCCTCATCCCTACCCTCTCCCCCAAGGGGCGAGGGGAAAATACAACGGAGAGGAAAAAGAGAGGGAGCGGAGGACGAAAAATGCGAATAGCGGTGCTTTATGGTGGAGAGAGCCCTGAAAGAGAGATATCGTTGCGTTCAGGGAAAGCAGTGGCAGAGGCACTCAAAAGAAAAGGACATAAGATATTGCTTATTGATACAGCAAAAAATGACTTTGTAAGGAAACTGCATGGAGTAGATTGCGTATTCATAGCACTACACGGTGAAAAAGGAGAAGATGGTACTATACAGGGTTTGCTTGAGATATTAGGCATTCCTTATACTGGTTCCGGTGTCCGGTCATCAGCAATATGTATGAACAAGATTATTACAAAAAAGATATTACTCTACCATAAAATACCTACACCTCTATTTGTAGAAGTAAAAAAAGACAGACCAGTTAAACTTCCATTTCCTTTTCCTGTTGTTGTAAAGCCAGCGAATATGGGGTCAACCATAGGGATAAAAATTGTAAAAAATAGAAAGGAAATGTTAAGCGCCATAAATGCATCTTTCAAACTTGACAGTGAGGTCTTTATTGAAGAATATATAAAAGGAACAGAGGTTACAGCAGGTATATTAGGAAATGATAATCCAGAGGTACTACCTATTATTGAAATAGAGACACCCACTGGTTTTTATGATTATAAGGCAAAATACACACCAGGAGGAAGCAGACATATCATCCCTGCAAGAATAGAAAGAAGGGCAATAAAAAAGATAGAAGATATAGCACTTATCACCTATAAGATACTTGGATGTTCTGGCTTTGCGAGGATGGAGATGATTATAAAAAAAAGCATCCCTTATATTCTTGATGTTAATACCATACCGGGTATGACAGATACAAGTTTATTCCCTGATGCCGCAAAGGCAAAAGGGATATCATTTGATGAATTATGTGAGAGAATAGTAATGCTTGGACTGGAAAGATGGCAAAAACAGAAGAGAGGATAAGAGAATTACGACACCAGGTATGGAATAAAAGAAAACGTAAGATAAAATCTATTTCTATTATCATTAGTATTATCATCCTGATAGTAGTTATATTAAATACTAAAAGAATTTTAACTGCTATTTTCTGGGATATGGAATTATTTCATATAAAAACGGTAAAGGTTATACCGGAAAGTGCCCGGTCGTTACTTACAGGTATAGTAGAAATAGAAAATCCAGGGAATTTACTCTTTCTTGATATAGAGGAGTTGCACAATAGGGTATCAAAGATAAGAGAAGTAGAAAAATGCTCTATAGTAAAAGAGTTCCCATCTACACTGAAAATTATGATAACCCTCAGAAAACCGTGGATACTCATAGAGAAAAACCGTGGTGGTATATTTATAGACAGAGAGGGAAAAGTCATTGAATCCCTGGAAAGTCCTTCTTTTTTCTTAAAAGTATCAGGGATAGAAATAGATAGGGAGAGTATTGCAGAAGATGAGTTATGGAAACTGAGTGTTCTACAGGAGATTGAAAAATGGTATAATTTTTATAACCTACAGAGATATTTCATGATGGATAAGATAACCATAACAAAACCAACATAAATAGCATTACAGTAAGAAGAAAGCATCAGATAGATAATTATAACAGG
>JAMWBP010000129.1 GCA_023819365.1 Candidatus Omnitrophota bacterium | reverse complement strand
GTTATTGAAAAAAAATTGAAGTTTAACCTTGGTGGTTATGATGTATATTTCAATACAGGTGGAGGATTAAGGGTTATTGAACCTGCCTCTGATATTGCTGTTGCGATATCCTGCATATCTTCCCTAAAGGACAAACCACCTATGCAGCAATGTGTGGTTATAGGAGAACTTGCCTTAACAGGAGAGATAAGACCTATAGGTCAGATAAACCAGAGGGTGAAAGAGGCATCCCGTTTAGGATACAATAAGGCAATAGTTCCTGAAGGAAACATAAAGGATATAAAGGAGAAATCTATCCAGATATATCCTGTAAGGTGGCTTAAAGAGGTAGTAGAGAACTTCCTTTCTTGAAAGCCCCCTCACCCTAACCTCTCCCTGCCCCCTCACCCTGCCCCTCTCCCCAGCGGGGAGAGGAAAAAGCCCCCTTACCCCTACCCTCTCTCCTTTGGGGAGAGGGGAAAGGGGAGGGGGAAATAGAATTGAAAATGTGTTTATGATATACCCAACTTATGGATTTGACTTTTTTGTAAATTTATAATATCTTATCCCCGTTTGTCATCATCAGTTTTTTGACAATTAAACCCTGGAAGAGGAGTATTTTAATGCTTAAAAGATTTTTTACCCCGGAAAGTGTTGCTGTTATAGGTGCTTCAAAGCACCCTGATAAGTTGGGATTTAAAATTCTCAAAAATGTAGTTGATGGCGGTTATAAAGGTAAGGTATATCCTGTAAACCCTTCCGCTGAAGGTGATATCCTCAATCTTAAGTCATACAAAAGTATCTCTGAAGTCCCCACCCCACCTGAACTTGCAATAATAGTCATACCTGCAAAATTTGTTCCTGATGTAGCAGAAGAGTGCGGCAAAAAAGGTGTTAAAGGGCTTATTGTTATAAGTGCTGGATTTAAAGAAGCAGGAGAGGAAGGAAAAAAGAGAGAAGAACTGCTTACAGAAATAGTAAAAAAATACAAAATGCGAATGATAGGTCCTAACTGTTTAGGTGTGATTGACCCAATAAATAATCTCAATGCTTCCTTTGCTATTGAGATACCACCAAAAGGAAAAATATCCTTTATCACACAGTCAGGGGCATTAGGAACCGCTGTCCTTGACTGGGCAGTAAAAGAAGATATAGGGCTTTCCAAATTTGTGAGTTTCGGTAATATGGCAGATATCTCTGAGACAGACCTTATTGAGTATTTTGGAAAAGACCCTGATACCAGCGTCATACTTCTCTATATGGAAGGACTTAAGGATGGTAAAAAATTTATAGAAATAGCAAGAAAGCTCGCTATGAAGAAACCTATCATTATGGTTAAGGCAGGCAAAAGTGCTGCTGGAAGCAAGGCAGTATCTTCTCATACAGGCAGTTTAGCCGGCTCTGAAAATGCCTATAATGCTGCACTTAAACAGGCAGGCGTGATAAGGGCAAACTCTGTACAGGAACTTTTTGACTATGCGATGGCTTTTTCATCACAGCCAGAACCAAAAGGAAGAAATGTTGCCGTTGTAACCAATGCAGGTGGTCCTGCTGTTATGGCAACAGACGCGATAGAAGCAGAAGGACTCCGTCCCGCATTAATATCAGAGAAGACAAAGGCATTATTAAGGGAGTTTTTACCTCCTTCTGCCAATATTAATAATCCTGTGGATATACTTGGAGATGGACTCGCTGACAGGTATAAAAAGGCAATGGATGTGGTCCTTGCTGATGAAAATGTTGATGCTGTTGTCGCTATACTTACACCTCAGGTTGTAACCCAGGTCTCCGAGAGTGCAGAACAAATTTCAGAGGCAGCAAAAAAACATAAAAAACCTGTTGTAGCATCATTTATGGGCGGAAAAAGGGTAGAAGAAGGTATTGAGATTCTTATGAAAAGAGGTGTCCCCAACTACCCGTTCCCTGAACGTGCGGTCTCATCAATAAGAGCAATGGTTAACTATAAGGAGTGGAAGGAGAAGAAAAAAGGAGAGATAAAGATATTTGATGTAGATAAGGGAAAGGTAGAAAAGATAATAGAATCTCTCAAAAGTTCAGGAAGAAAAACAGCAGGTGATATAGAAGGTAGAGAAGTCCTGGCATCTTATGGAATAAATACCGTGAACTCTTTTCTTACAAAAAATATATCTGAATGTAAGAGATATTTTAAGAAGATAGGTAGTCCTGTTGTTATGAAACTTGTATCTCCTGATATTCTTCACAAAACAGAGGCAGGCGGTGTAAAAGTAGGCATTGATTCTTTTAAGGGAGCAGAGACCGCATTCAAAGAGATTATTGAATCAGCAAAAAGATATAAGAAAGATGCGGTCATTGAAGGTGTTCAGTTACAACCATTTATACAAGGTGGCACTGAAGTGATTGTTGGAGTAAATAAAGACCCACAGTTTGGACATATTCTGATGTTTGGACTGGGTGGTATATATGTGGAACTTATAAAGGATGTCTCTTTCAGGGTAATACCCGTAACAGATATTGATGCTGGAGAGATGGTAGAAGAGATAAAGACAGCAAAGATGTTGAAAGGTTTCAGGAATATTCCCGAGAGAGATATAAATGCCATAAAGAATGTATTGCTTAGAGTTTCTCAGTTATGTATGGATTTCCCGGAGATAGAGGAGATGGATATTAACCCGCTCATTGTGCTTGAAAAAGGAAAAGGGACAATAGCGGTTGATGCAAGGTTTTCTTTTAATCTATAAAGAAAGGAGGAATTAAAATGAAAGGGAAAAAGTATTGTGTTGGATTTATTGGATTTGGTGGTATTGCACAGGTATGCCATATCCATGGATGGAAGAAACTGAATGATGTGGAAGTCATTGCTGTAGCAGATCCATCTGAAGAGGCACAGAGAAGAGCAAAAGAAGAGTTTGGTATACCAATGGTATTTAATGACTATAGAAAACTTTTAGAAGTGGAAGAGATAGATATTATTGATATCTGTGCCCATAATACCTTACACTTCCCGGCAACGGTTGATTCACTTAAAGCAGGAAAACATGTAATCTGTGAAAAACCACTGGCAGTGAGTGTTAAAGAGGTTGAAGGGATGATAAAAGCATCAAAACAGGCAGGTAAGAAACTTATGGCAGCACAACATCAAAGGTTCAGAAAAGAAAGTGTAGTAGTAAAAAATATGATAGATAATGGTATCTTTGGAGAGATATATTATGCGATTGCTTATGCATTAAGAAGAAGGTCTCTCCCTGCACGGCCCACATTTATAAAAAAGGAACTTTCTGGTGGTGGACCTATGTTTGATATAGGTGTCCATATACTTGACCTTACCTACTGGTTTATGGGATGCCCAAAGGTCCATTCAGTCAAAGGAGCAACCTACACAAAACTGGCAAAGAGGAAAGATATAAAGGGGTTATGGGGTGAATGGGACAGAAATACATATGATGTGGAGGACTTTGCTTCTGGTTTCATAAGGTTTGTTGATGGCAGAAGTATATCTCTTACTTGCAGTTTCCTTGCTAATATGGAAAAGTTAGAGGACTTCTCTACAACACTTTTTGGCACTGAAGCAGGTATGAGATGGCCTGATGGAAAGATATTTACGGAGAAAAATGGTGTCTTGCAGGATATAGAGATAAAGATTGAAACACTTCCTGATGTTGCACCACACCATGAGGAGATAAAGGTATTTTTTGAGTGTGTAAAAAAAGATAAAGAAGTGCCTGTAAAACCAGAAGAATCCCTTGAGGTAATAAAGATGCTTGAAGGAATATATAATAGCGCCAAGACAGGCAAAGAGATATTATTTTAAATATTGTTCTAAAAAGGAGCGG
>JAMWBP010000128.1 GCA_023819365.1 Candidatus Omnitrophota bacterium | reverse complement strand
TGCCCTTGTGATACTTTCTGAATTAACATCATACTGTATACCGGTACTGTATCTCCATATTTCATTGATGACATAACTTAATCTTCCCTGAACACCTGATATATCATTTTCCTCATCATATCTATTGCCTATTGAATAACTGTATCTGCCTGAATCAAATATTATATCATTAAATCCAAAAAGATACTCTTTTCTATCTACATCCCATTCGTTTTTTCCCTCAATATACATATGAGGAGTAAGTTTGACATCATATTTCAGAGAGCAGGTATCAAATTTTTCGTTATCAATATTATAGAAATTTTCCACAGAGACACTTCCTATATAGTGGTTTTCACCTCTAAAAAACCAGTCCATTCCAAGATTTAAAAAATTGCCCGGCTCCATTCTTTCAATAGAATCAAGATATTCAATATCTCCTTTTTTGTAGTTCATATCACGGTAAAAATATGTAAGGGATGGTGAAAAATATTCAGTAAATTTTTTATGGTCCCTTTTTAGAACCGTAGAGAACTTCACTCCTGCTTCCCTTAAAAAATTAAATTTCTCGTCTGCCTCTTGCGAGTAGTTAATACCACCAAATGAGAGATAAGGAGAGAATGTTATAATACCTATATCTTTTTTATTTTTCAATGTAAGTATATCCATTACCCTTAAGTAGTTTTCATCTCCCTTATAAAAATTTGTAAATCTGAAGTCGTTCTCCAAAAATATCTGATTATTTCCTATCTGAAGATAAGGGGTATAAAAACGCATCTCTGGAATTTTTTCAATATTTAAAAAATCATCTCCTGCTGACTCCCTGAAATTAAAATTAAATATTCCCTGTTTAAAATTATGGGTAAAAGAAAGATAGTTGTATCTTTTTGATTTTGCTATATAGTCAGGATAGAAAAAATTGTAAAAAAGTTCATTATTATCCATATACCGCCAGTCAACAAGAACAGCACCTTGTCCATAATTTGAAGTATAATTTTTCAAGAGTTCTAAAAGCAAAGCCGGTTCAATATCTCTCTCTGTCCAATCACTAAAAAGAAAAACCTCTCCTCTATAACCATGGGTTTCTGAACGAATGTTAACCCCTACCCCGGCCCCTTCTTCTCCTACCACAACCCGTTCCTTTATCACTCCATCCATCTCTGTTCCTGTTCTCTGGGCAAAGATAACTTCTATATGTTCTCCTGCCTTTGAAGTATAGGCAGGTTTAGCAGTAACCACCGGCTCTTTTGTTTTTATATCAACCGTATATCCAGGGAAGTAAAAAACGCTATATTTTTCACCAAGAACAAACCTCATCCTTTCTGCTCTAAGATAATCATCTTTTACATACTTGAGTTTTTCTGCCGATATTCTATAGTGTGGCTTTTCAAGGTCACAGGTTGTGATATAGCCATTAATAAGGTAAAAGACATCCCCTTCCTTTTCTATTTTTTCTGCCTTACCGTAAAAAGGGTGCGATGAGAGAGCAGCATTTAATAAAAACCCTGTTTTCTTGTTTAAATTATAAGTCATACATCCGGCTCTAACAGTCCCCTGAGGTGTTTCAAGATAAAGATTCCCTTCTGCTGTTACATCTCCTGTTGTTCTATCAAATTCTGCTCTTTCACATCTTATAATAATATCTTCTAATGCAATCTTCACATTACCCTGCAGTTTTATCTTTTCAGGTTCTCCTGACTGATTAAATAATATCTCTAAATTGTCACCAGTGTAATATACAGGAACAGAATTGTCCGGAAGATAGCCAGAAGAGAATATACCTTTACACAGAAAAAGAAAGAGAATACACCATTTCTTGAAAGATTTGGACATATCGCCCTTTCAGATTTTAAAACACTGTTTAACTTCTGTGGATGTCAAACCTTGATTACCTTATACCCTAAATATCTCTCAAATGCTTCTTTGACAGGATATAGGATATTTCCCGGTGTAACACTTGTATGGTGTCTATAGCCCCTATAACCAATGGTCTGTAAAGCGTCCTGCAGGTTTTCAATTTCAGCGACACCAGCGCATCCAAAAAAGTTATCAGGTACAGGGTCTTCTGTAAACCTTCCTTCGCCTAAATAAAACTCTAATTCACCATTTAATGTAATCATACTTCCAAATGTAAAAGGTCCAGGTGCAATTCTACCTGTATTACAGCCATAACCCTGTCCTTCACCTATACTGTTAGCGATGATAGCATGGTCTGTTATCTTTCCTTTCCCTGCCATCATATCCGCTGGCACAGGTCCACAGTGGAACAGGATACATTTATTTTCTTCCTCTCCATAGTTGTTATTCCAGTCCAGACAGGCAGCAGGTTTTCCCGATGCTCTGGATAGTGCAAACATAGTCACAGCATTCCCGATGTCAACCTCACAGGCAGCAGGAATACCCCTATTATTAAGTTCACTTAAAATCACACAAGGAGATATTCCTAAAACCTCCTGCATCTCTATCCAACATCTTATAGCAATGGCATTGAATCCATACTCTTCAATCATTTCATCAATGACAACAGATAGTTTCACAATATTTTCAAATGCCTTTTTAGGGACCCCTTCCCAGTCAGCATACCCGTTAAACATCTTATATTTTTCTATTACCTTACTATCAGACATCTCTATCTTTTCCATCCTGTGAAATATAGATAGGAGGTCAAATGTCTCCATTGTAATGCCGTTTTTTTGAAGTGCAAGTTCATCTATTCTTACTGTTTTGAAAGGTGTTGTTCTTGCCCCAATCGCTCCGACTATCATACCTTTCACTCCATTTACTACCCTGCAAAGACGGTCAAAGTAATCAATGTTTTCAGCAAATGTATTGGATTTTGGGTGGACAGTATGCGGTTTAAGGGCAGTAAAAGAGATACCATACTGGCAGAAGACATCCATAATGGAAAACTTCCCGCAGAAAGCATCCCTTCTCAATGCAGGAGACATTTTGTCAAGTTCGTCAGGGTATGCCTGTATAAGGATAGGGACACCAGTATCTTTTAATGCCTCAACAGCACCTGTCTCATCTCCAAAGTTTGGTAAAGAGAGTATAACACCGCCAAACTTTCCACGGTTTTTCCGTAAAAACTCTGCATATACCCTTCCTTCCTTAACTGTTTCTACAGCACCATATCTTGTTGCCTTTTCATCAAGAACAAGTGTTTTATGCCCCAATTTATTTAGAACATCTACTAATTCCTTTCTTGCCTCTGCCATAAAAGATGCAGGGAAAAAGCCCCTATTACCAAAAAACAATGCGAATGTCGTCTTTTCTGTTTTCATCTTTTCCTCCTCGGTTTTCATATGTTTCTGCCAAACCTGGCTATGCTTTTTATAGTATTTCTCTTTGTTTCCCCTCCCTCATTCCTCTCCCCATCAGGGAGAGGTTTAGGGTGAGGGGCATCTCATTTCTCACGCAGTGATATTCGTGCAATGAATTGCGCCGATATATCATCTAACATAACCTTTCATATTTTACTATTTTAAATTCACCTATTCAAATCTTCTATCCTTTGCTTTAATTTATCCCATCCCTCCCTATTTATCTATCCTTTACCCACAAAATTACCCCGCAGAGGTGTGATTCATCATACGATTTGTGGCATAAATGCCACCGCTACAAAATATGGTTTGTCGGATGTAGCGGTCGGATTTATCCGACGAAATATTTTCCCTATCTGTCTTTGTGTATGCTTGACGGGTATAATAACCAGAGGTTATAATTATCTGGAGTTTATGATTTAGAGTTTTTGATTTAATTATATGGGGGATTAGCTCAGTTGGGAGAGCACCAGGCTGGCAGTCTGGGTGTCAAGG
>JAMWBP010000127.1 GCA_023819365.1 Candidatus Omnitrophota bacterium | reverse complement strand
GAGGATAAGGCATTTTCCAAATTAGGAGATAGTTTCAACGGTCTCTATATTATAGGTGATGGACTTGACCCTGATGTTTTAAAGGAAGCGGGTATAGAAAAGACAGATGCTCTTGTAGTTACTACAAGCAGTGATAATACCAATATAGTTGTTGCACAGATTGCAAAGAAGGTTTTTAATGTTCCGAAGGTTGTTGCAAGGGTATCTGATGTAGGTAAGTCGGAGATATACAGGGATCTTGGTGTAGACCCTGTTAATAGCACTGCTATATTTTCTTCCTTTCTAAGAGAAAAGATACTTGGAAAGAACTTTACCAGTTATCTTTTTGAGAGTGAAAAACTGAATATCTTAGAAGTTAAGAATACTGGAAGATACACGGGAAAATTTGTTGATGATCTGAATATCCCAGGGGATTTTAAGGTTATTGCTATAATAAGAGGGGATGAACCGATTATTCCTGATGGAAAGACAGTTATTGAGGATGATGATTTTATACTTGGTGTTGTAAGGTTATCCGCTTTAAGAAGAATAAAGAGAGCACTTAAAATTCAATGAATATTATTATAGTTGGTGGTGGTAATGTTGGGTGTAACCTGGCTGAAAGGTTGAGTACAAATAATTATGTTACTCTGATAGAAAAAGACCCTGAGACAGGTAAGCGTCTGGCAGGGAAGATGAATATTCTTGTTATCCAGGGAGATGGGTGTGATATAAATCTTCTCAAACAGGCGGGTATTACAAAAGCCGATGTAGTTGCTGCTGTTACAGGTAGCGATGTTGATAATCTTGTTGTGTGTCAGATTGCGAAGGATATATTTCATGTAAAGAGAACTGTAGCCAAGGTAAATGACCCTAAGAATGAAAAAATTTTCTATCAACTTGGAGTTGATATAGCGATAGGAAGCACAGCAATAATAGCAAAAGTAATAGAAGATGAGGTTAGTTGGGAGGACTTCATAACTCTTTTTACATTCAAGCGTGGGAATCTCTCAATAATAAGGGTTGATCTTCCTGAAACATCACCTGTTATAAACCGTTCTGTGAATGAGATAGAACTCCCTGAAGATTCTGTTCTTGTGGCTATTATAAGAAACGGTGAAATAATGATACCAAAGACAAATTCTGTTTTAAAAGAAAAGGATGAAGTGATAGCAATTACAAAAGTAGAAAACGAATCACTTCTATTCAAAGCCCTTATAGGAGAAGTAAGAGAGGAATGAAGGAGAGATTTAAAAAATATATAAGGATTATTGATAGGTGGATTATTGGTATTGTGTTAGAGTTGATATATCCGCTTATTACTTTTTCAGCCGCTGCGATCTTGTGTTTTTTAATGTATCTCACAGTATTTATTAGAAGATAAATTGGTTTTGACTTAAAATGATACCTTACTTTTCCAGAGAAGATGTCGGGTCTATTTTGCACTATCTCGGAAAGATTATAAAAGGGGTTGGGATTCTGATTCTTATCCCTTTCTTTATAGGCGTCATTAATAAAGAATGGGTCCCCGCTATAGATTTCCTCTTTACATTTCTCCTATCTATTTTCATTGGTGATACACTCCTTCTAATATTCAAAGAAGGGAAAGAGATAAACTGGCGTCAGGGTATGAGCATTGTGTCTCTATGCTGGATTATTGTAATGTTTCTTGGCGCTATTCCATTATATCTTTCGGGTCATTACATAGGATATCTTGATGCATCCTTTGAAGCAATGAGTGCCCTTGCTACTACAGGGTTAACTCTTGTAAATGACCTTGACCATATGGCGTATGCCTATAATTTCTGGAGGCACCTTATGTGTTTCATAGGAGGGCAGGGTATTATTCTTGTAGCCCTTACACTCTTTGTTAGAGGGGGAAGTGCATTCAAGGTCTATGTGGGAGAAGCAAGGGAAGAGAAGATAATGCCAAATATTATCCAGACAGCAAGATTTATATGGCTGGTAAGTTTGACATATCTTGTTATAGGAACAGCTATACTTTTTGGTATAAATCTGTGGAGGAATATATCACCCGGGAGGGCACTTTTTCATGCAATATGTCTTTTTATGGCTGGCTGGGATACAGCTGGTTTTGCTGTTCAGAGTCAGAATGTTCTTTACTATCATAGTCCTGTTGTAGAACTTGTTACTGCAATGTTCTTTTTGTTAGGGGCGGTTAATTTTGGTGTCCATTATGCTGTATGGACAGGAAGGCCCCGTGAACTTTTAAGAAATTATGAGTTAAAAATTTACATTGTAAGCATTCTTATAACTTTCTTTCTTGTATGTACTGGCTTTATTATACATTTCCAGTTTCCTGATTTCATATCATTTTTCCGTGAAGGGTTCTATCAACTTATATCTGCCCATACAGGTGTTGGATATTCAAATATAACATTCCATAATTTTGCCTACTGGCCCCCACTTGCTATCCTCGGTATTATCATAGCAATGGGATTGGGTGGAAGTTCAACATCTACATCAGGCGGTATTAAAATTTTGAGGATGGGGATTCTCCTGAAAGGTATAAAAAAAGAAATAAAAGTTCTTACATCACCGGGAGCAACTGTAGTTGTTGAGAGGTTCCATCATATAAGAGATATTGTAATAGAAGACACCCATATAAAAATGGCAGCAATAATTATAATTTTATATATCACTCTTTATCTAACAGGTGGATTAATAGGTGTCTTTTATGGATACCCGTTTCTTCCTTCTCTTTTTGAATCTGTCTCTGCTTCTGCTAATGTTGGACTTTCTATGGGTATCACATCTCCTTTTATGCCTACTGGATTAAAAATTACATATATTATTCAGATGTGGATAGGACGTTTAGAGTTTCTATCAGTTTTTGTATTATTCAGGTTTTTATTATCATTGAAAAGTCCTGAATAAAAGGTGGATGATATATATGAAAAGAACACAGATTTTTTTAGCAGTTATGTGGAGTGTTTTTTCAGGTGTTGCTATTACTTCACAAAATATAAAAAACACAGCGTATATTACTCCTATCAGAGCTCTTTTTGAAACTCCATCTCTTTATGATGGAAAAGAAGTTATTATTAAAGGTGAAGTTATAGGGGATATTATTAGAGATGGAACTGACTACTGGATAAATATAAAAGATGAAAATGGATTTATAGGTGTCATTATTAATTCATCTCAGAAGGAAAAGATAAGATACACAGGTAGATATAAGATGAAAGGGGATATTGTCAAAGTTTCAGGTGTCTATCATCTTCATTGTCCACTCCATTTAGGCGAGCGTGATATTCATGCTGAAAAATTTGAAATAATTGAAAATGGATATGAAGTACAGGAGGTAATGCGGACCGACAAGTTAATTGGAAGTGTAGTGCTTGGGATGATTACAATCTTTATACTTCTTTATTCTCATAAGAAGAGCATCCATAGAGATATCTACGGTCAGCAGAGCTAAAGGTGACACATTGAATTGTTCCTCGTTTAACAATCTTGTTTGACTTGAAGAGTACTGTTTTATTTGATGAACTCTTACCATATAAATATACATCTTTTTTATCTGCTGATTTTACAACAAAGACATTATCGGTCTTTCCTACAAATCTTTTGTTTCTTTTAATAGATATCGCTTCCTGGATATCAAGAACAATTTTATGTCTCTTTTCTTTTTCTATCTTAGGGACATCATCTTTCATTAAGGATGCTGATGTAAGTGGTCTTGTGGAATATTTGAAAACAAACAGGTCATCAAATTCTATGTTTTTTATTAAATCACAGGTCTTTTGAAAATCATCTTCTGTTTCGGATGGAAAACCAACTATAATATCAGAAGTAA
>JAMWBP010000126.1 GCA_023819365.1 Candidatus Omnitrophota bacterium | reverse complement strand
TACCTTCTGTCTCTTTTTTTATAACACTTGCCTCTCTGCCCGATGCTACCACCCCATCACAACCGCATTCTGCTGCTAATTTTGCCCTCTGGACAACAATCTCTTCTGGACTCTTATCTATCCCCACATCTGAAGCATCCATACTTGTAAGGAGTGTAACAGCAATAACTTTAAGAGGACTACCTTTCTTTCCTTCAACGGCTGCCTCCATAACCTGACGCTGTGCATGGACTGTAAGAAAATCCACCCCTGATAAAGATACCTGTCTTACTGCATCCTTCACTGTCTCCGGAATATCATAAAACTTCAGGTCAAGGAACACCTTCTTGCCTTTCCTTATAAGTTCTGTTACAAATTCAATTCCTGTGATGGTATGAAGGATAATGCCCACCTTGAAGAAATTAACTATACCATCAAGTTCTTCTACATATCTCTCTGCTTCTTTACGACTGGTAACATCAAGGGCAAATATAAGACGGCTCTTTGGGTCAACCATCCTTTATATCCCTATCTTTTTGCTCCATACCTCAATAAAATATTCAAGCGACCTGTCATATGTCCTTTCTGCTTCAGGTGGGAAGAGACATCCAGGGAGTTGTCTCTGTGCCCAGTGATAACTCAGACACTCACAGCAAAGTCCTTTTCTACTACATCCCTTATAACTACAGGTACACTCTTTAAGATTTTTCTCCCTGTTACAGAGTTCTTCCATAACTGCCTCCTATTTACAGGACAGGAAAAATTCAGCAAGGGATTGCGCATCTATACCTTCTTTTTTAAATAGATATTCCGGCTCACCAGAACTTCCATACTCAGAAATCCCTCTTCTGATAAACCTGCCTGTATATTTCTTTTCAAGTAGATACATAGACACTGTTGCACCAAGCCCTGTATCAATATGGTGGTCTTCTGCTGTAAGTATAAGACCTGTCTTAATTGCTTCTACTATAACATCTTCATCTATAACCAGCGGGCAACTCATATTTATCACCCCTATAATCAACCCTTTTTCTTTCAAAATCTCTGATGCCTTTACTGCCCGTGGCACAATAGTCCCCATCGCAATAATATAGCCATCCTTTCCTTTTCTTATAATATCTGCCTTTCCATATCTAAACTCATATTCTTCATCAAAATATACAGAGCCATCTTCCTTTGTAATTACACTTGTTTTAGAACGCCCCATACCGACAAACCAGTTGCCTTTTTGACCTGCTATATATCTTATCACCCTATCTGTCTGGTTAGGGTCTGCAGGTATGACAATTCTAAATCCAAACAGGTTCCTTATTGTTCCTATATAGTCAATGCACTGGTGTGTCTTACCATCCTCACCAACATCAAGTCCCAAATGTGTACATACAAGTTTGAGGTTTGTATAGTTCTGGTCATTAAGCCGTGCCTGATTGAATGTCTCATCCACTCCAAATACACCGAAGTCAGAAAAGAAACTTATAACCTTATCGGTAGATACAACCCCTGCTATGGTGGCAGCGTTATGCTCCTGGACACCAACCTGAAAGAAATTAGAAGGGAATTCCTTTGCAAAGATGTCTGTCTTAACAGATGTTGCAAGGTCACAGTCAAATACAGCAAATGGATATTCCTCATTATCTTGATTTGCTTTTGCAATATCTAAAAGTGCCTTACCATAGGCAGTGCGGTTGTCTGTCTTTTCCTCCTTTTTATAAAGGATAGGTGTGCCACTTTTAAGGGCGGGAGAGAAATAAAACTCCCTTTCAGGATATCTCCACTTCTGATTTCTCAACTGCTTATACTTTTCAAGTGATGGCTCAAGCCCCAACTCTTTCATTGCCTTTATATATGAGTCCTCATCAAGTGTTTTCCCATGATATCTGTAGTCATTTTCCATAAAAGAGACCCCTTTCCCAATCACTGTATTTGCGATAATACAAACAGGAGAAGGTATATCTATGGACTTTTTTATTGCCTTATACAACTCATCAAAGTTATGTCCATCCACTTCCATTGTCTCCCATCCATCAGCACGATAGTTTTCACATATACGGCAGGGCATAACATCATCTGTCTTTCCACTTATCTGGATTCTGTTGTTATCAATTATAACTGTGATATTGGTAAGTCCATACTTTACCGCAAATCTCCTTGCCTCTGCCACCTGCCCCTTTGTCTGCTCACCATCACTCATCAACACAAATATATGTGTATCCCTTTTATGGAGGTGGTCTGCAATGGCAAATCCACAGCCAGCAGAAAGTCCCTGACCTAAATTTCCTGTTCCCCACTCAACACCAGGGACCTTACGGACTATATGGCCTTCAAATATACTACCTCCAAGCCGAAATGTTGCAATCGCCATATCTATATCAAAAAAGCCCAGACGTCCTAATGCAGCATAAACCCCAGGAGATGTATGTCCATGACTTACAACAATCTTATCTCTTAAAGGGTCATCAGGACTTTCAGGCAAAACATTCGCATAAGAAAAGACAGTAAGGTATATATCTATAGATGACATTGAGCCACCCGGATGACCTGACCCGGCAAGGGTTGTCATTGTAAGTATATCTCCCTTACACAATCTGCTCAACTCTTTTAACTTTTCAACCTCATCTTCTTCCAACCTCTCCTTTTCAAATCTCCCCATTTCTTCTCCCTTCTTTTTTTAAATAATTATTATATCACAGAATACCTGCGAAAAAATTACAAGAAGGACTTGGGATTTATCAGTTTTCTTATACCTTCTGAGATAAAGAAAGCAGCAAGGCATACAAGGACAACAGAGATATTACCTAAAAAATAGTTTTTATCCCTGTAAAAGGTCTGTGCCTGATAGATAAGTGCTGTGATGGTTGTGAGAAACATAAAAATAGATGGAATAAATGAAGTAAGTGCTCCTTTGCCTTTTTTCATAAGGAAGATACCAGCAACAAAGAGTGCTATCGCTGCAACCAACTGGTTTGATGCACCGAAGACAGGCCAGATCTTCTGCCAGTTACCAAAAGCAAGATAACCAGCAATAAGTATTATTATAAAGGTTGAAAAATACCTGTTCTTGAAGAGATGTATCTTCCATTCATAACCAAAGACCTCCTGTGAGATATAACGGGTAATCCTCGTGGCTGTATCAAGTGTTGTAAGGACAAATGCATTTATCATAACTATTGCTATCATCTTTCCAATATTATGCCTCAATAATCTTGAAGTAATCTGTCCATAGCCAGTAGCAAATGTTCCTATCCAGTCACCTTTTGCCATAAGCAAAGGATAGTCCATAGAGGAAATACCAGAGTTCCAGTAAAGCCCGGCACATACAGAGAGTAAAGCAAGTATTGAAAGCACTCCCTCTGTAAGCATTCCACCATAGGCAATCTTTTTGGCATCTCTTTCACTCGTTATCTGCTTTGATGTAGTCCCGCTTGCAACCAAACTGTGGAAGCCACTTATTGCACCACAGGCGATAATTACAAACATCATAGGCCAGAGTGTCCCTTTTGTTCCTGCTGTGAAGGATATATAGGCAGGTGTATTTACATCAGGCCTTGAAGTAACAAGTCCTGCATAACCTAAAACAAGCCCAAAGAAAAGTATAAAAGAAGAGAGATAGTCCCTCGGCTGAAGTAAAATATTAACAGGGGTAATGCTGGCAACAAAAGAATAGAGAAGAAGAATTATAATCCATAACTTTACAGCACTGTCTCCTCCTAATGATAAAGGGAATCTGTGTCCTATGACAAATAATAAAACTAAAAGGACAAGACCTATCAGTGTGGCAGATAGATAGTTCCATTGCAATCTGTATACAACAACACCAAATAATATCGC
>JAMWBP010000125.1 GCA_023819365.1 Candidatus Omnitrophota bacterium | reverse complement strand
TGGAGACCCTGACAATGGGGTTGCGCCAGGAACGCCTTTTGAAAAACTTCCAGATGACTGGGTATGTCCTGTCTGTGGCGCCAGTAAAGATAAGTTTGAAAGAGAAAATTAGAAGAAGGAGTTTTTTATGATAGTTAGTGAGATAAAGAAAGATATATACGGGATAATTGTAAATGACTGGGACAGGCGGCTCTTTGATGGACTTATACCACTTCCTGATGGAACAACATACAATGCCTACATTATAAAAGATAAAAAGAATGTTTTGATTGATACCTCTGACCCCAGAAAGATAGAAAAGTTTATGAGTATTGTTAAGGAGATAAGTAATGGAAAGATTGATTATGTTATTTCAAATCATTCAGAACAAGACCATTCTGGAGGACTTCCGGCAGTTCTAAGTGTTTTTCCTGATGCGAAAGTTATAACATCAGAAAAGGGTGCGATACTCCTTGACAGATTATTACTCATACCATCTGATAAATTTCTGAAAGTGCAGAATGGAGAAGAGATAGAGATTGGGGAGAGAAGATTAAAGTTCTTTCATACACCTTGGGTTCACTGGCCAGAAACCATTATTACTTATAGTGTTAAAGATAGGGTTCTCTTTCCCTGTGACCTTTTTGGCTCTCATCTTGCTACCAGTAATTTCTATGCTTCCAGTAATGACAGGGTCTATGAGGCAGCAAAGAGGTATTATGCAGAGATTATGATGCCTTTCAGAGGATATATAAAGAAGTATCTTGATTTGGTAGAAGGACTTAAACCAGATATAATTGCGCCAAGCCATGGACCTGTACATAATAATCCCGAGTTTATTATAAATGCCTATAAGGACTGGGTATCTGATAATGTTAAAAATGAGGTTGTAATTCCTTATGTCTCTATGCATGGAAGTGTTGAAAAAATGGTGGATTATTTTGTAGATAAACTGATAAAGAGAGGGATTGCTGTAAAACCATTTAATCTCACCATTACAGATACAGGACAACTTGCAATGGCTCTTGTTGATGCTGCAACAGTAGTATTGGGAACTCCTGCTGTTCTTGGTGGCCCACATCCTGCAGTAGTTTATGCTGCCTATCTGTTTAAGATTTTAAGACCAAAGACAAAATTTGCTTCTATTATCGGTTCTTTCGGCTGGGGAAGTAATATGCTTAAAGTAATTACAGATATGTTGCCTCAAGGTATAGAGATTATTGACCCTGTAATAGTGAATGGTTATCCGCATAAAGATGATATAGATGCACTTGAAACTCTTGCGGATAACATATTGAAAAAGCATAAAGAACTATAAAGGAGGTTTGGATGGATAAACAACTGTATAAAGAATTGAATAAACAGGTTATAAAGGAGTTATATTCTGCCTATCTTTATATGTCAATGGCTTCATACTTTGATTCTATCAACCTTAAAGGTTTTGCTCACTGGATGAAGGTCCAGGTAAAAGAAGAGAGTCAGCATGCGATGAAGATATATGACTATATAAATGAAAGAGGCGAAAGGGTTATATTTGAACCAATAGAGAAACCACCTTATGAATTTACTTCCCCAGTTGATGTTTTTGAAAAGACACTGGAGCATGAAAAGAATGTAACGAAGAGCATAGAAGGTCTGGTTAATCTTGCAAAAGAAAAAAATGATAAGAATACTGAAAATTTTCTCCAGTGGTTTGTAAAAGAACAGGAGGAAGAGGAAGAAAATGCTTTTTCTGTCCTTGAGAAATTGAAAAGTATTGGAAATGAAAAGCATATTTTAATTGAAATGGATGTTGAAATGGGAAAAAGAGAATAAAAAACAAGGGGGGGTAATATGGTAAAAGAATTGTATCAGAGTGCTGACTGGAAGAAGGAAAAGCATGTTCCAGTAATTGAGGTTCTGGAGAAAGACATAAATAAAGGAGTTAAACTTGAGGTATCTGTGGGTAAAGAGATTAAACATCCTAATACAAGTGCACATCATATTGTATGGGTTGAGGTCTATTTCTTACCGGAGGGAAGTAAATTTCCCTACCAGATAGGTAGATATGGCTTCCTTGCACATGGTGCTTCAACAGATGGACCAGATACAAGTTCTGTTTATACAGAGCCGATTATTCAGTTAACATTCAAGACATCTAAGGGTGGAAAGGTTTTTGCTACTTCTTACTGTAATATACATGGGCTCTGGGAAAACTCAATAGAAATTTAGATAGTATTAAATAATAGATGAAAATGTAAATAAACGGTATGGTTCATTCCACAATTAAAAAGGACGTTTAACTGTTATTAGCAGTACCTAAGTGAAAAGGGAGAGAAAATGGAAAAAGTGAAAATAAAAGGAGATGTTTTTACACTTGTCGGTATTAGCCCTGATGTTATTGCGCCTGATTTTAAAGTTGTATCAAATGACCTTAAAGAGGTTAATTTTTACGATAGTTTCAAAGGTAAAATAAAGGTTATTACAAGTTTTCCATCACTTGATACACCTGTATGTG
This sequence comes from Candidatus Omnitrophota bacterium, assembly GCA_023819365.1. GTDB lineage: Bacteria > Ratteibacteria > UBA8468 > B48-G9 > JAFGKM01 > JAAYXZ01. The sequence goes on along the minus strand of JAMWBP010000125.1, from coordinate 1,393 downwards.
ACCTTCAGGTAAAAGAGTTTAATAAGATAGCATCAGGACTTTCAAAAGAGGTAAGTGTAATCGGTATAAGTATGGACCTTCCATTTGCACAAAAAAGGTTTTGCGAGATGAATGAGATTAAGAATGTCTCTGTATTTTCTGATTACAGGTTTTATTCTTTTGCTCTGAACTGGGGGCTACTGATAAAAGAACTAGGTATAATAGCCAGGAGTGTTTTTATTGTGGATAAGAAAAATTATATAAGATATTATGAAATTGTAGAAGAAACGACAAACCATCCTAATTATGAAAAAGCAATTGAAGGTCTGAAATCAGTTATTAAGCAACCCGAAAGTTCCGAATGGGAAAAAATCAATTGTTGTTCCTGGCAGGAAAAGGAAGGACTTTTTACAAAGGTTTTTGAGATTAAGGATGAACTTTCTCTAAAATATCTTCTTGAGATATTTGTTATTATAAGACAGGAGAGGAAGTTTAACTTTAATATAGAGATACAGGAGAAAAAAGTTATAATCACTGTCCCATCTACAAAGTTTAATGTAGATATGGGTGCCCTTTTTGATAGTATTAAGATATAAGAATGTGAGGTGCTATGAAAACAAAGATAATGGTTTTGTATTACAGTATGTACGGGAACACATTTATTATGGCAAAGGAGATATGTAGAAGTATTGAAGAATCTGGTGGTATAAGTATTTTAAGGACTGTCCCTGAACTCCTTCCTGCGGAAGTGATAGAAAAAGATGAAAGGATAAGAAAAGCAAAAGAGATGCAAAAGGATATTCCTGTAGCCCGACTTGATGAGTTTGAAGATATTGATGGTTTTGTAATCGGTTCTCCCACAAGGTTTGGGAATATGTCTGCACAATTAAGAAATTTTCTTGACCAGACAGGTGCTTTATGGATGAAGGGAACATTTGTTAATAAGCCAGTTGGATTGTTTACCTGTTCAGCGACCTTACATGGTGGACAGGAGACAACACTTATTTCTATGATGTTTACCTTTTTGCACCATGGAGCAATTATAGTTGGGGTTCCCTATTCTGTAAAAGAACTTATTGAAACAGATAGTGGAGGGACTCCTTATGGCGCAAGTGCAGTTGTGGGGATTAATTCAGATAATCCACCAAATGAGGTTGAACTTAAGATAGCCAGAGAACTTGGTATTAGAGTTACAGAGATAGCAAGTAGAATGAAAAGAGGGGGGATGAAATGAAAAATGTTATAGTTTATTCAACTTCTACCTGTCCATACTGCAGAATGCTAAAGGATTTTTTAAAAGAGAATAATATTGAATTTATGAATTATGATGTAGGATTAGAAAGAGATAAACTTGAAGAGATGGTTAAGAAAAGTGGACAGATGGGGGATCCTGTTATTGATATTGATGGAGAGA
>JAMWBP010000124.1 GCA_023819365.1 Candidatus Omnitrophota bacterium | reverse complement strand
GACTTTGCTTTTGAGAGAATAAAGAAGGCAGATCCTGAAAAGATAATAGAGATAAAGAGAAGAGTTCCTTTTATTAAATTGGTGACCACACACTTAGGTGCATGGGAGGACTGGGATGATGTAAGAAGATTACTTGTAGGAGAAGAGATATATATGGAGATTTCCTATTCTCTTGAATTCCTTGATAGAGATAAAGCAAGGGATATTATTACAAACCATCCTGAGAGATATATCCTTTTTGGGACCGACTCACCCTGGACAGACCAGAAAGAAACCCTTGAACTTTTCAGAACACTTGAACTTCCCTCTTCTCTTGAAAACAAAATCTTACGAGAGAATGCCCTCTCCTTACTTTTTTCACAGTAATTTTAAATAGAGAAACTGAAAGCGTAGGAAAAACACATTGTAAAAAGATGAGAGAAAAATTAACTATGTCAATGCTACCAGTGATTGGCAAAATTACATTGGTTTGACATGATGTTGAAGATCATATAAAATTTAAGAAAAAAGGAGAATGAGATGAGAACAGGAAAATTTAATTTTTTAAAAATAGTGTTATGCCTCTGGGGATTATTTATATTCTCATCCAGTGCAGGTAACGGAGGAATAAGTGGTATGGTAGTCACCTTACCTATAACAATAGGAGAAGAAGGAGCAAACCCTACACCTGTGTCTGGTATGCCTGTGGTATTCAATGAAGATGCAGATATTACGGCCCTCTCTCAGCAAGATGGGGTTTATAACTTGACGCTCTCTGATTCGTTAGCAGGTTCTTTATATATACTTCGGCTTGATGACAATATCAACATAAGTGATTTAGTCGCCCATGACGATATCTACATTACTTCTTATACAGTTCCCACAATGTACGGAGGTCCAGTTACTAGCCATACTGTAATGGTTTTTACCACAGAACAACTTAATAATTTAGGTATTGCACTTACGCAGGGTAAAGGTGCAGTTTTAGTATTAACATATGATATAGATTCCGAAGGGTTTATTACAGGTGCAAGTGCAGTTGTAAAAAATATGGATGGAAACAATGTAGGGACTGTAAGATATCTTGCAATTGCCCCCCAAGCACCTTATGGGATTACACTTAAAAATTCCCCTGATGGTAATGGATTTGAAAATGGTGGGACATTTGGCTTTATCGCCTATAACATTAACCCAGGGGTTGTAATGGTTTCTGCTGCAAAGTCAGGATATAGTTTTCTGTGGAGGCCTGCATTTATCTATGCCAATAGTATTACCTCAGGGATAAGCCAGTATGACGGTATTTTGGGTGTCGCTGGTTCATATTTAATTGATAAAGTAAGAGGGTATCTTTTAAATGAAAAAGGTGAACCTGTTGGTGGTGCTAATATAACTCTCTGTGGTATGAATAAATCTGCTACAACAGGTTCTGATGGTTCTTTTACACTTACAAATGTTCCTTATCCTGCTGTTGTTGTTGCAAGGGCAAGAAAGTCCGGATATAAAGATACATATGCTTATGCATTTATAAATGAAGATGATGGGGATGGAGCATCTTTGAGTTTCTCTAATCTTCAGGATGATGATGAACCCCCAACATTTATAATTGTCAGTAATGAGTTTGCAGAAAAGTTAGGTTTGGATTTTACAGGAGGCGGAGTGGTTGGAGGAATGATTGAGGATATAGATGGAAACCCTGTAAAAGGTGCAGAGGTATATGTATGGGACGAGTATGGCGATATTCCATCGTCTTCCCCTGTGGACTACATTGACTGTATGATGGAAGGTATAGATGAGGAACTTGATAGTACATCAGATAGTGGCATCTTTATTATAGATGATATTTCTGGACCTCCTTTATCCTTGGGTATCTCTTCAGCAAGACCTGTATATCTGAAGTTTGAACATAAAGATATAGATGGTAATACTTATTATCTATCCACACACTATATTGCTCCTGTGTTTAACAATGGTATTACACTTTTGAATTGTTCTATGGATTTATATATAGGTAGGATAGATTTAGTACAGGGGATAACACAGGACTTTTTAGTTGACCCCGGTGCAGTAGGTGTAGATTTATTTTATGTTAAGTTAGATGTACCGGAAGAAGATGAAAATTATCCTACACCATACCTTAATTCGCTTGCTTTAACATGGGAAGGAGATTTATCTCCAGAGGTTGCTCTCTATAAAAAAGTAGGAGAAGAATGGATTCCTGTAAGTACTCAAATCAGTTATGGTGGTAATAAAATATATTTTAATAACATTACCGACCTCCAACTACCAGCAGAGATTGTTGTGAAAGGTAGTTTCCCTCAAGGAGAGGACTCACTTTCTTTGTCTGCACCATATTTCTACTGTGAACTTGAGAAGAACTGTGATGTAGTTGTTACTGCTGATATATCAGAAATACTTGTTTCTACACTTGTATATGTATCTGTGATAAACGCACCTATTAAAGGTAATAAAATATACATAAGGACTGGTGAGCCCTCCATAGCAGTTGAACCAAAGACACTTGAATTTGGAGATGTCCTGGTAGGACAGGATAAATCATTGACTCTTAACATAATAAACACAAGCAGTCAGATAGTGCGGGTGACAGGTACAATAGAGGGAGAAGATGCAGATGAATTTGGTATTGTTGGTTCATCTGTCATTGATATAGGAGTAGGAGAAATAGGAAATCTTAACATAAAGTTTACTCCAAAAAGTGCAGGACAAAAATCAGCCACATTACGGCTTTCATATATAGGACTTGGGCTACAGGAATATGTTTTAGTTCCACTTACAGGTACAGGTATAGCAGAAGGAGGTGGAGGAGATGGTGGGGGAGGTGGATGTTTTATAGCAACTGCTGCCTTTGGTTCGCCTTTACACCGGTGTGTAGGTATATTAAGGACATACAGAGATAGTGTCTTGCTTAAAAATAAAGCAGGTAAGGCATTTGTTGAGTGGTATTATATACATAGTCCAGCCGTAGCAAGAATGATAGAAAAGAGCCCGGGACTTAGAATTTTTGTAAGGATATTCCTCATTCCTGTGATTTGTATTGTATGGCTGATTATAAATGGTCTTCTACCGTATATTATATTTGGAGCAGCAATATCAGGAATTCTCATAGCCAGAAAAAAGTAACTGAATATCAATATTAAATAGAGAGGGAAAAGAAGTCATATGCGAATGTATAGAATTCTTTTGGTCTTTTTCCTCTCTGTTTTGCCGCTTTTCTCAGCAGCGAAATCTCCTGCATATATTGAAGGAGAAGTTCTTGTTAAGTTTGTCTCACCAAAGATAAAACCGGAAGAGAATTCCACGGTCCGTGTATTAAACCTTATCCCTGTAAAGAGATACCGTTCACTCCCCTCTCTGTATCATCTTAAAATTCCATCAGAACCTGATACAAAAAGGGTTATTGAACAACTTTCCTCTGACCCGGATGTTTTGTATGCGGAACCAAACTATATATATCAGGCACTCGTTGAACCAGATGATACATATTATGGAAACCAGTGGGGACTTCCGAAGATATCTGCGCCATCTGGATGGAATAAGATAACAGGTAGCAGTGAGGTTATAGTTGCTGTGATTGACTCAGGTATTGACTATAACCATCCTGACCTTTCTGATAATGTATGGACCGATAGTGAGAACAACCCTGGATATAATGCGATAAAAAATAATGGAAATCCTATGGATGACAATAGCCACGGCACACACTGTTCAGGAATTATAGGGGCTGTTGGGAACAATGGAATTGGGGTCTGTGGAGTAAACTGGACTATAAAGATTATGGCATTGAAGTTTCTTGACGCCACAGGAAATGGAACACTTTCAGATGCTATAGAATGTATTGACTATGTGATAAGAAGGAAGGATGAAGGAGAGAAGGTTGT
>JAMWBP010000123.1 GCA_023819365.1 Candidatus Omnitrophota bacterium | reverse complement strand
TGCGACAACTATGCCTGAATGGCTTGAGTTCCCGGTAAAAAACAGAAGTGACCTTGAAATGGTAATAAAGGAAAGATTTGACCTTTCCCTCCTCAATGATAGATGGTCTCCTGATTTCAATAAAAAGATAGAAGAATGGAAAGATGAAAAGAGAGATTATGTATTATTCCTTGATGGTGGATGCTACTATGGTGTTTTAAGAAATCTGGCAGGAGTTGAATATTCTTCTTATCTTTTTTATGATGCCCCTGATTTAGTTGATGAGTTATTTGAGCGGATAAATATAGTATGCATTGAAGGAATAAAAAAAGTGTTGTCAGCAGGAGTTAAGGTTGATTATCTTGGTTTTGGAGAAGATATTGCCTATAAAACATCAACTCTAATATCTCCACCTATGTTTAAAAGTTTTCTTTTCTCCAGATATAAAAATGTGTGTGATATAGCAAAAAAGTATGGGTTAGATATAACTCTGTATGATAGTGATGGAAATCTCAATCCTTTTATGGAGTTATATTTTGAAACAGGGATTGATTGTTTTACACCCTGTGAGGTTGCTGCTGGTATGGACCCTGTGGACTTAAGGAAAAGATATGGAAAGAAGATAAAGATGATAGGAGGACTTGACAAAAGAAAATTTACAAAAGGCAGGGATGAAATAAAAGAAGAGATATATAAAAAGATACCTGTTATAGAAGAAGGTGGATATATACCTGGCATTGACCACTCTGTATCATCCGATATATCCTTTGAAAACTTTTCATACTATATCAAACTTTTGAAAGAAATCTATGGAATAGGAGGAGTAAAATGACTGATTTGAGATGGGAAACACTAATGGGAAGAGGACCTAAAAAGATTGTCCACTGGGAACACTGGTCCAATCCTGATGCTGCAACCTATATTTCCGGTATAGATTTTTACCAGCACCCTAAGAAATGTATGGAGAAGGTCAACGAGATGTATCCTTTTTTATATCTACCTGTTCCTGCAAGTGATGACCCATTACCACGTCCCGAGGAACAGAAGGATAAAGGTAAGGGTCGCTGGGGACATACCTTGCGTGATTACTGGCAGCAGGAAGAAGCAAAGCATTTTTTTAGAGACAGAGAGGAGATACTGAAATTCAGCCCGCTTGAAAATCCAGATTTTTCATCCTGGAAGATCCCTGAAGCAGGTGATTACAGAGATGAAGAAAAAATATATCAGAGATTCAGAAAAAATTTTCCTGCTGAATGGGATGATAATCCACCTAAATGTTCATGGGTTGCTGGGGCTGGTTTTTATAATACGATGTTTATGTGGCCTATCCTTGTTTTTGGATATGAGAACTTCTTAAATGTATGCCTTGAGCCCGAATTTGAAAGAATTATGGAAGAGTTTGCTGAAATTAACCGGCGTGTATTCCGTGCCATTGCACGACTTCCTGTAAACTGGGTATGCTGCCATGATGATATTGTTACGACAAGTGGCCCTCTTGTCAGTCCTGCGTGGATGAGAAAGTATATCTTTCCAAGATATGAAGAATTCTGGAGTATACTTAAAGGTGCGGGGAAAGAGGTTATCTTTATGTCTGATGGATGTCTTGATGTTTTTGTTGACGACCTTATGTCTCTTGGGATTCGCGGGATTATCAGTGAGCCATATACTGATTATAAATCAATAGCGAAAAAATATAAGGACTGTTTTCTTGCAGGAGAGGGTGATGTAAGAGTACTTATGGAAAACAATCCAGAAGAGATTAAAAATATGGTTGTTTCTATGGTAGAAACAGGGAAGATGTGTGGTGGATATATGATGTGTATAGGAAACCATATACCTTTTAATGTCCCCCCGCCTGCTGTAAAACTGTATTTTGACCTTTCGGCAGAGATAGGATACCGTTGAAAATGGAAAACAAAAAAAGCCGGTTTTTTTACTATGGCGAAAATGACAGGGTTCAGGAGATAGGTATGATAGAAGACCTCAATATTTGCCCTGAAGAAAGCAGAGAGATTATCCTGTGTACGAATAGTATAAAACTTTAGTTTTGCAATTTTGACAGGAAAACTTAAAAATTATAAATTAAATAAAAGGTGTTAATAGTATAGTTTGCAATATAAAAGTGTGGTGGGTGTTAGATGGTATAGATACAGAATAATATGAATATGAATTGACCCGGAGGTATAAAATGATAAAGAAGGTCTTATCGGTCTTGGTTCTTTTTGGAATTATTAGATTGGTCCATCCGGAAGAGGTGAAGACAAAAGTTACAACAGGTGGTGCATCTGCAGCGGATATTATTTCATATCAGGGACCAAAAGCAAGGATTGCTGTAGGGAGTTTTGAGGTCAAGGCAGCAAAGGCATATGGAAGGGTAGGAGAAGGAATACAGGATATGCTCATAGATGCTCTTTTCAAAACAAACAGGTTTATTGTTCTTGAGAAGGCAGCAGTTGCAGACCTTCAGAGTGAATATGCTCTTGGTGAGGGTGGATGGTCATCTGAGGCACCAACAAAAGGAACATTTGAGACAGCAGATATTATACTCACAGGTGCTATTACTGCCTTTGAACCGGATTATCAGAAGACAGGTGGTGGCGGAGTTGTTATCCCTCTTCCATTGAATATAGGTGGTGGTTTAAAAGTAGAGAAGAAGGAGGCATATATAGCAGCAAGCATACGCCTTGTTGATGTAAGAACAAGAAGAGTGATAAAGACAGGAACTGTTGAAGGATACTCATCTAAGTCAAGTTTAGGTATTATAGGAGGTGGACTTATAGGTGCTGTTGCATTGGGTGTTGGGTTTGAAAATTATAAGAATACCCCTATGGAGAAAGCGGTTATGATAATGCTTGAAAATGCCATAAAGGAGATTGTGGATAGTGTTCCTGCTGAGTATTATAGATATACAGCCGAGGGAAAACAGATACCTGCTTCAGGAGAAAAAAAGACATTAGGTATAGTGGGTGGATTAGACAAATTCAGTTCTGGTGGAAGTGTTATATGGTCAGAGGATTTTGGGAAATATAGTGTAGGTGCTGTGCCGGATGGCTGGACACTCAACAAAGCATCAGTAGAAGTGGCTGAATATGAAGGAAAGAAATGGATGAGGTTTTTAAATTCCGGGACTGTCCAGAAAAAGGTGAAGGTGGGTTCTGATTACTCTCTTGAAATAACATTCTTTGTGCCTGATACAGCAACAGATGTTTCTTTCAAGTATGGAGATATACCTGAGTGTAAGATAACAGGAAGTTCTTTGAATGTGAAAGGTGCTTCTGCAGGGTTGTTGAACAGGGAAAACATCCATACACTCGCTGTTTCAAGGAAGAATGGACAGGTGGTTTTCTATCTTGATGGAAAAAGGATATACACAACAACTCAAGAGGGTAGTTTATCAGAAAATTTGGTTATCTCTACTAAAGGTATAGATATAAATCAGGGGCAGGAGTGTATCATTACTGATATAAAAATAGCAGAGTATAAATAAATTAATGGAAGGAATTGGGGTTGAGGTTGGAAATAGTAATATTAAGATAGGGCTTTTATGTAAAAAAAAACTGGTTAAGATTCTTATCTTCCCAACAAAAGATATTAAGAAATTAAAACTACCTGTGGAGTGGGAAGAGATATCCCCTGCTTTTATAGGAATTGCATCAGTAGTTCCCTTTATAAATCCCACTTTGAAAAAAAAGTTTAGGATGTATAGAAAAGATGTTTTTGTTGTTACTCCTTCTCTCTGCGGGCTACCTCTAAAGGTAAAAAACCCTGACAGGTTGGGAGTGGACCGGGTATTAAACTGTAAGGCAGCACTGGAACTTGTTAAGTCAGATGTTATAGTGATTGATATAGGGACTGCTATTACAATAGATTATGCCTCAAAAAAAGGGTTTATGGGTGGAGTTATA
>JAMWBP010000122.1 GCA_023819365.1 Candidatus Omnitrophota bacterium | reverse complement strand
CATCCGTCATACAGGGGACTGCGCCGAGAGAGCTTATTGTATCTACAACAAGGATAGTATCTTCATAATGAGATACTATTTCCCCCAATGCCTTTATGTCAAAGTGTGTCCCTGTAGATGTTTCACAGAGTGTTCCAAAGACCGCCTTTACATCAGGATTTTTTTCTAACAGGTCTTTTATTATCTTGGCATCTAACTTTTTTCCCCATTCAAGTTCAACAGGTATTACATTAAGTTTATAGGCAAGGGATATCTCTTTAAATCTTTCTCCAAACTTACCACCGGAAATTACTATTACTTTTTCTCCTTCAGAGAGGAAGTTTACTACAGATGCTTCCATTGCCCCTGTTCCTGATGATGCAATAATAAAGACATCATTTTTTGTCTGGAATATATACTTCAGATTTTCAAAGACCTCTGCGGCGATTTTGATAAACTCATCTGTTCTGTGATGCATAATCGGTGATGCCATCTCAAGTAGAACTTCCTCTGGAACTGATGTTGGGCCGGGTGTAAAAAGCCGTTTCTTTAACATTGCCTCTCCTTTACCTTATGGGTTAAATTTTTTAAGATATTCAATACTCTGTTTTGCTATTGCTTCTGGCCCTGGTGTAAAATCAAATACCTCTACAGAAAGCCATCCATTATACCCTATTTCTTTTAGTGTTGCAATAATAGGTGTGTAGTCAATGTCTCCCGAACCAGGACCACCTAAATTTTTATCATTGGTATGAAAGTGTTTCAGATATTTTCTACCTTCCCTTATTATCTCAGGTATAGATTTTTGTTCATCGCTCATTGCCTTTACATCTAAATGGAGTTTAAGATATGGATGGGACATCTCTTCTATAATATCTATTGCTTGAGAAGCAGTATTTATAAAATTGGTTTCAGTTCTCGCAAGCGGTTCAAGGCATAGAAAGATACTTCTCTTTTCACACTCTTTGAGGACCTTTTTTAGAACCTCCTTCATATTTTCTTTAACTACATCATATGTCTGTCCTTCTGCGATATTCCTCTGTTTTGGGGAGCCGAATACCATAATAGAACCACCTATATCAGCAGTAAAATTTACAAGTTTACACAAATAATCTGCTGTTTTTTCCCGCAGTGCCTTATCATTTGTTGAAACAGAAAGCCCTTCTGGTTTTACTAAAAGCCAGTGTGTCCCTATAACCTCTATATTATATCTGCTGGAAAGTCCTCTGATTCTCTTTATTGTCTCTTCTGATATCATATCAACTGAATCTGCAAGTGTAAAAGGCGCTATCTCAATGCCCTGATATCCTATGTCTTTCACAAAAGAAAAGAGATTTTCCAGTTCCCAGCCATTAAACATCTCATTACATATGCCAATCCTCACTTGTTCCATCCTCTTTGTTTTCTCATTGAGGGAGGGATGTCAATATCGTCATCTATCGTTGTTAGGGGTAGTTCTCCACTATCCACAGTGGGTTTTTCAGATATGTGCTTTTTAGGTATTTCTTTCTGGCTGCTGCCTATACCTGTGGCAAGAAGAGTAATTTTTACCTCATTTTCCAGAGTAGGGTCTATTGTTACACCAAGTTTTTTTGATGGAGAAGATATCTTGCTCTGGATTATACTCATTGCTTCACCAAACTCTCTCAGGGAAAGGTCTTTACTTCCTGTGATGCTTATCAGGATATTTTTTGCCTCCATTATATCACCTTTCTCTATAAGCGGGTCATTTATTGTATCTCTTGCTGCATTTTCTATTCTTCCTTCACCTTTACCATATCCCAGTCCCACTATACCTTTTCCTGCATTTTCAACCACAGAGCATATGTCAGCAAAGTCAATATCAAGAAGTTTTGGTTTATATATAAGGTCAGAAAGTGCTTTAATAATATTAAGTATCCTCTCATCAATCTTCCCAAAAGCATCTAACATAGATATGTTGTCCTCGACAATCTCGTAGAGTTTCTGATTGGGAATATGTATAAGTGTATCAACATTAGATTCAAGTGTCTGGAGACCCTGTACTGCGAAATTAAGACGCTTTTCCCCTTCATAGTCAAAAGGTGTTGTAACTATTGATATGATGATGGCACCTGTATCTTTTGCCAGTTTTGCTATCACAGGAGAACTGCCAGTTCCTGTTCCACCCCCCAATCCTGCTACAAGAAAAACAATGTGGGTGTTTTTCAGTGCATCGGTTATTTTCTCTTTGTCCTCATTTGCTGCAAATTTCCCTTTTTCCGGGTCCGTCCCTGTTCCTCTTCCATGGGTTGTCTTTTCTCCTATCTGGATTTTAAAGTCCGCCTTTGCATATTTTAAAGCATTTACATCTGTATTAAAAACAACATATTTTACTCCATCTATTTTTCCATATATCCTTGAGATGATATTACTCCCTGCATTTCCGACACCAACAACCTTCACATTTATTGTACTGGCACTATCGTTTTCTTCTATATATTTGATCATTTGCATCCTTCCTTTTGATAATTTTGCCATTTTTAAAAAAATCTTTCAAAGAATTTCTTTACTCTTTGAAAAGGAAAAATCTTTTTTTGCTTCCTTACCTGTTGTGATGCCAACATAACAAGGCCTATTCCTGTACTGAATTCCGGTTGATGATAGGTTGTTTCAAGTCCTGGAAGATTTTTAGGTATCCCTATTCTTGAAGGTAATCCGAATATCTCTTCTGAAAGCGCTGTAATATCTTTAATTTTAGCACTACCTCCTGTAATCACTATATTTGTCCCTACAATATTTGCTTCTCCAGTATTCATAATAATGGGCTTTATTTTTGAAAATAATTCGTTTAATCTGTCATATATAATATTTGATATCTGTCCAATAGTTACATTTTTTGAAAGTTTACCAGAAGTACTAAGTATCTCTACTTGTTGTGAAAGTATATTATTTTTGTCTTCTTTTAAAAGTGTAGGATAACAGGCATATCCATATGTTTTCTTGATTTCTTCTGCATATGTTAATGGTGTATGTAAAATTAGTGATAGGTCGCTATCTATAAGTCCTCCACCGATTTTTATTGAGTCGGTGGCTGCAATAACACCATCTGTAAAGAAACATATATCAGTGGTTCCTTTACCTATATCAAGAAGAAGACATCCAACTTTTTTTTCCTCTTCCGTGACTACTGCTTCTGCTGCTGCCCATGAGTGTGGGTATATCCATTCGGTCTGTGCTCCTGCATTCTTTATACAGTTTTCGATATCCTGAAGTGGATTTCTATCTACAGTTATAGCATGAACTGACATTTCAAGTGTATTGCCATGCATCCCGACTGGTTCTTTTTTTGTTATATTCAGGTTATCTATCTTATATTGCCTGGAGACAGTATAAAGTATCTTTTTATCAGGTCCTTTTTCAGCAGTCAGAGTGTTTTTTATCTCCCTCCGCAAGATCTGGATATCATTATCATTTATCTCCCTTCCCGATGGTTCAATAGAGATGCTTTTTGTATAATTTTCTCCTTTAAGATGTCCTCCTCCTATGCCTATACTAACCCAGTCAATATTTTCCCCAATTTTTGTCTGAAGGTTTTTTAGTACGGAAAATATCGTATTGGTCGTTTCTTCAATATCAATCACCCTACCTTTTTTTATTACATCTTCAGATAGGTTCTGAATATCTGTAGCTATAACCTCAATCCCTGTATCTTTTACAAGTGCTGAAATTCCAAATACCTTACTTGTTCCTATATCAAGTGCTGTAACTATATTCTCATTCATTTTTTATCAGATGATGTTTTGTACTTTACTGAAAGGTCTCTAAACCTTCCATCAATATACTCCCATTCCTTCCCGCTTTTTTCACATTCTTCAAGAACCATTTTTACCTTTTTTAATGCTTCTTCTATGTTATCGCCTTTTATAATTATCTTTCTGATTCTTTCT
>JAMWBP010000121.1 GCA_023819365.1 Candidatus Omnitrophota bacterium | reverse complement strand
CTCATCTTCACAATCTAAGATACTTAAACTTCTTGAGGATGAAGATTCAAGGTTTAAGCGTATTATTGCTGAAAAGGAACTTGAAATTCAGGCACTTTCAGGAATTATTAAAAAAATTCTGATAAAGATTTTTATATTTTCAAAGAACTTTATTTATTATAGTAATCTTTATTTTCTCTGTGATATTTTTTAAATTATCACAACATAGTTATTAAAATCTGCGGAAATTTTGGGATTAAATAGTATTACTGCCAATCTTTTTTTATCCATTTCTGATCTCCTTAAATTTCCTATCGTAGTTTTTTCCACTCCTCTATGAAAGCCAACACATTTTCCCAAGGCCAGTGTGCGCGAATAGAAGGAACAGCATGCAGAATGAAACCTCTTCTACCAAATACCTCAAATGCCTCCCGAACTGCCCTCTGCACTACCGTAGGGTTCCCCTCCCCAATATGAATCGGTGCACTGACCCCACCCCAGATACACTTCTTTTTCCCAAGTTTCTCCTCAATTACCTTTTTGTCTTGATTGCCGAGTACCGGCTCAATATCACAATAGGCATCAAAAGGTAGTTCAGACAACAAATCAAGTATTGGCATAACACCTGTGCAAACTGTATAAGAACACACACGCCCAGATGAGTGTACAAGTTCAACCTCCTCCCGTAGATGCTTATCCAAGAAGAAGCGCAACTGCTTCGGACTCCAAAAGTCCGCCGTCTCATAAAAGCCATTTCGTTTCACTATATCAACTCCAAATGCCGGGTCAAGAGCAAGTTCTAAGCGAGAGATTGTTGTCCGATGTTCAATTTCTAAGAATCGCTCTATTACTTCAGGGTTGTCCATAGCTATATAAATTACATTTTTTCCAAAAAGCAGATGGGCAGCGGTAAGCCCCATACCGATTTCAGTCATAATAGCAAGTCCCCATTGCTTGGATAAGGTTTGAACCCTTTTTGCCCTTTCCCGCATAAGGGCAATTTCTCTATCTCCGGGCGGCATATGAACATATGACCAGCGCTCTACATCCTCCATCGTCTCAATCCAGGGTTTGACAAAACGAGATACACAAAAGTCTGAAATTAGCGGAATGTCCTCTCCGTGGGGATAATCTGGGGTTTTCCGAATAGCAGCAGTAAGGGGTCCACGAGGTGTCATAATCTCTTTATACAAAATAGGATAGGGCTCGCTAGTAGAGTTCTCTACCCGGATGTGAGAAATTAGATTTGGATGTTGCCCCACCGGCACATTCAAGGGTATAACAGGGTCAATACCCAACTTCTCTACTTGAAAGCAAATGGACTCTTCACTATAAGGATCACCTCGCTGCCAATCCCGGTATCTTCCTGGCTCAAGTTGCGATTCACGGAAGAATGTAGATAGGGGCACATAATCTACTTCCTCCCTCTTCATCGCCGCTAATATCCGTTCTCGCGAGTTCATCATTTCCATTTTATCCTCCTCGTTGTAATCTTCAACCTGCAAATTTTACCTAAGATAAGAAAGGAATGGTGGGTCATAAATTACAGATGCAGTTGTTCATATCTTTTTCTTCCTAAATACCCAACAATCTTGTAGCATTAGAATATGTTATCTTGTGATAAACCTCTTGTGTTATGAACCCTTCCTTAACAAGTCGTTTCAAGAAGTCCAGTTGAGGCATAAGTGCCTCACACCATTGTATTTTATGCCGACTTTTTTCTGCCAAGAATCCGTTCTTGAAAACCTCATCAAGTAACTCATTAACCTGTTCTTGCTCTTTTTCTCGCTTACTGATGTCGCGAGCAATGATGTCTGTTCCAAACAGAATTCGGTCTTGGAATTCATTGAGGAACTTCACAGTGTAGTTCAGGTCTCTTGATAGGGCATTAAAACCACTGAAGGCGGAGATGTCGGCATAGAGATTTGGATATTCTCTAAGGAGTCTGGCGAGTGGGCCCTCCTTGGTGATGTGGCCTGTAGGATAGGCCCCTTTTTCCTTTGCTGAATGAACTGGTCCAATCTCTGCCCAGAAGGCAGGGCCATGACCAATAATGATGGTTTTAGGTGCTGCTTTGAGCAGATATTCTAATCGTGGTGAACCGGGGTCGTCCTGAAAGCCAAGCCCCCAACCAGAGTTGCAACTTTCAATAGTTATAGGCATACCCCTTTCACCAACTTGCCTAAATAGATTAATAGTGCGAGGGTCATCAAAAGGGATATTAGCACAGATCTCTCCAAAACCCTTGCAACCATGTTCCTGAAACCAGTCTAATATATCCCCAAAATCGGTCTTTTCGCTATTATATCCCCACCGAGGGTCAATATTACCAAAAGGGATAATACGGTCTGAGAGTTTAGCGGCGTCAATTACCTGCTCACGCAATCCCTGTCTTTCACTCTCAAAGAAACCTAAAGGGGTCATTTCTGATGTAGCATTGTAGACAGGGAGAAATACTGCCTTATCAATACCCTCGTCATCTAAACGAGCGATAAGATTTTCCCATGTCATTGGTTTGCGTGGCTGATTCTTTCTCCACCGGAAGTCCCCCACATGTGGGCATGCACATCAATTATCATAGCGCCTCCTTAAAAATAAAATGTTCTGATTTCAAGTTGTGTCTTACACTTGACATTCCAGAACTTCTTGTTTAACAAAACTATATGCAAATTTCAAACTTTTTTCCACATCCTTTTCGCCTTTTGTTGGTTCTGGTATTTCTATCTTGATATCCACAACTTCCTAACTCTCCCTTTGGACCCCCCTTACCTGGCACCATTACTTGAAGATATTACATCCTTATTCAATACCGTATTCTTTTATTTTTTGCCATAGTGTCTTTCTGCTAATTCCAAGTATTTTTGCTGCTTCACCTTTCTTACCTTTTGTCTGCCTTAAAATTTTTACTATATGTTCTTTTTCTGTTTCTTTTAATATTTTCTCCATCTGTTGGGAATGTGTTTTTTCTTCCTTTCCTTCCTTAATAAAATAAAAATCTTCAGGATAAATTTGGTTTTTATTAGTAAGGACTACTGCTCTCTCTATCATATTTTCTAATTCACGAACATTCCCAGGCCAATCATAACTTTCCAATATTGATATAGATTCCGGCAAAATAGTTACTTTTTTATCATATTTTTTACAATAAATCTCCAAAAAATGGTTAGCAAGTAAAAGAATATCCTCTTTTCTGTCTCTTAAAGGTGGGATGGAAATTAAAACTATATTTAAACGATAATAAAGGTCATCACGAAATTTTCCTTGTTTTACTAACTGCCATAAATCTCTTTTAGTCGCTGCTATAAACCGAACATCAACTTCAATTGTTTCTGTCCCTCCTACTCTTTCAAATCTCCTCTCTTGTAACACCCTCAGCAATTTCACCTGTGTTGTTAATGGTATATCATCAACATCATCAAGGAAAAGAGTTCCTTTATCTGCAAGTTCAAAACGACCAATCTTTCTACTAAAAGCATCTGTAAAAGCGCCTTTTTCATGTCCAAAAAGTTCACTTTCAAGGAGAGTTTCAGGAAGACCTGCACAACTCACCTTCACAAGTTTTTTATTTTTACGGTTACTTAAGTTATGTATAGCGGAGGCGACTAATTCTTTACCAGTTCCAGTTTCTCCCTGAATGAGGATAGTCGCCTCTGTTTTACTAACAACTTCTATTAATTGGTAAATCTGTTGCATCTTTTCGCTCTGTCCAATCAGCCCTTCTAACTTCCATCTACCTTTCAATTTCTCTTTTAAAAATCTGTTTTCCTCTTTCAATTTGTAAAATTCAAAAGCCCTTTTTACTAACTCAATTATCTCTTCAGGTAAGAATGGCTTTGTGATATAGTCATAAGCACCTAATTTTATTGATTGAAAAGCACCGGGAATACTTCCATAAGCAGTTATCATATTTACAACTGTTTC